>CAYGXT010000178.1:0-6387 GCA_964353695.1 uncultured Myxococcaceae bacterium | reverse complement strand
TGCTTTTTCGCTGGATGTTTTGGGGAGGGGACGGCCTGTCCTAACGACGCGAGATGAGTGCGCCGGCTTGCTCCCCCGCCAACCGCCTGCAACGTTCTGGCTCCCGGAGGCCCCCATGCCGACCTTGCTCGACAACTGGAAGAGCGTGCTCACGACCCAGAACCTGCCCGCCGAGCGGGAGATGGATCTGGTGTCGAAGTGGCTGCTGATCATCCGGGCGAGCGTGTTTCCGATGACGATCACGTCGGGCGCCATCGGCGGCCTGCTGGCCCTGGCCGGGCCGACGCCGGCGAGCGCAAACTGGCTCGCCTTTGCGGCGGCGATGCTGGGCCTCGTGCTCGCCCATGCGGCCAACAACATGATGAACGACTACTTCGACACCATCGGAGGAGTCGACACCGAGGGCTACGTGCGCGGCCAGTACGCGCCGCATCCGATCCTCTCCGGGCTGGTATCGAAGGGCGGCCTGATCGCAGCGATCGCGGTCGTGAATCTGCTCGACCTCGGAATCCTGGCCTGGCTGACGCAGGAGCGCGGCCCGCTGGTCGTGGTCTTCGCACTGCTCGGCCTCTTCATCAGCGTCTTCTACGTGGCGCCTCCCCTGCAGCTCAAGCATCGCGGGTGGGGTGAGCCCAGCGTGGCCATCGTATGGGGCCCGCTCATGATCGTGGGCACCTACTTCGTGACGACGGGAGAGGTCCACCCGTGGGTCTTCGTGGCGAGCCTGCCCTACGCGATTCTGGTGACCACCGTGCTGATCGGCAAGCACATCGACAAGCACGACGCCGACCGGGCCAAGGGCATCCACACGCTGCCGGTGATCCTCGGCGCGGACCGCGCGCGCTTCCTGAACCAGTTCCTGATGGTCTCCTTCTTCGTGCTCGTGGCCTGCCTCGTCCTCACGGGTACCCTCGGCGTCTGGACGCTCGCGGTCTTCGCGGCCACGCCGAAGCTGGCGGGTCTGCTCCGTGTGCAGGGCTCGCCACCCCCGACGGAGAAGCCCGAGAACTACCCGCTCTGGCCGCTCTGGTACGTGGCCTGGGCGTTCATCTTCACGCGCCTATGCGGTGGACTCTTCGTGCTCGGGCTCGCGCTGAACGCGATCTTCCCGATCTTCCTGTAGGAAGTTCCTGTAGCTCGTTCCTGTAGCCCGCTGCTCTAGTCTGCCGGCGGGAGGTAGCCGCTCGCCACCTCGAGAAAGGCGTCGAGCTGCGCCTGCGCGAACTTGGTGTCTCGGCCGAGCTCCTCGGCGAGGATGGCCGCCGCTCGCGGCGCCGCTTCGATGGTGGCACGCGCGTCCAGCACCAGGCTCCGCGTGCGGCGCGAGAGCAGATCCTCGAGGCTGCGCGCGAGTTCGAAGCGCACGGCCCAGCGCAGCTGACCGCAGAGATAGGGGAGCTTCGGGTGGAGCTTCTCCCGGTGCGCGGGATTCGAGTCGAGGAAGGCCGTCACGCGGCGCGCGTCGCTCCCGTACATGCGCATCGAGCCCGCGGCCGGGAGCGCGGGATCGTCCGCCGCGAGCCAGCCGTGCAGTCGCAGCTCCTTTGTAACACATGTCCGCGTCGGTAAGCCACCGACCTGCGCCGCGTCGTCCACCGCGTCTTCCGCCATCTTTCGGTAGGTCGTCCACTTGCCGCCCATGAGCGAGACGAGCCCCGTACGCGAGATCTCCACCACGTGCTCGCGCGAGATCTTCTTGGTCTCCTGCATGCCGCCCATCCGCACCAGCGGCCGCTGCCCGGCGAAGACGCTCAGGATGTCAGCGGGCCGCGGGTCGCGCTCCATGTAACGCGCTGCATTGCGCAGGATGAACTCGATCTCTTCCCGTCGCGGCACGGGCTCGAGTTCAGGCCTTTCCATTTCGGTGTCCGTCGTTCCCACCAGCGCGCGGCCATGCCAGGGGATCACGAAGAGCACGCGATCATCGTCCGTCTTCGGCACCATGATGGCCGCGTCGCGCGCTAAGAAGGACTGATCGAGCACGATGTGCACGCCCTGGCTCGGTGCGACCACGGGCTCGACGCTCTCCTCGTCCATGCGCCGTACGCTGTCGGAGAAGATTCCTGTGGCGTTCACGACCACCTTCGCGTGCAACTCGAAGTCGGCGCCCGTCTCGATGTCCTGCGCCCGCACGCCGCGCACGAGGCCCGCCTGCTTGAGAAGACCCGTCACGCGCACGTAGTTGAGCAGTGTTGCGCCGTGGTCGGCCGCCGTCTGCGCGAGGCAAATGGCCAGACGCGCATCGTCGAACTGTGCGTCGTGGTACATGACGCCGCCGAGGAGCGCCTCCTTCTGCAGGTTCGGGATACGCTCGATCGTCTCGCTGTAGTCGAGCAGGCGCGACGGGCTGAGGTTCAGCGACTGCGCCAGCACGTCGTAGAGCTTGAGGCCCACGCCGTAGAAGGGGCCCTCCCACCAGCGATAGCGCGGAACGATGAAGGCGAGGGGATGGACGATATGGGGGGCGTTGCGGCACAGAAGCCCGCGCTCGCGCAGGGCCTCGAGCACGAGGCCCACGTTGCCCTGCTGCAGGTAGCGCACGCCGCCGTGCACGAGCTTGGTGCTGCGGCTCGAGGTGCCCTTGGCGAAGTCATCCTGCTCGAGGAGCAGCGTGCGGTAGCCGCGGGTCTGGGCATCCACGGCGACGCCGAGACCGCTGGCTCCGCCGCCGATCGCAATCAGATCGAAGCTTCCGCCCTCGAGAGAGCGGAGCATCTCGCTCCGGTCCATCCCGCCTCCCTTGGGAGGCAGTGTAACGGCCGCAGCGCTAGACGATCAGGCCGCTCGCCGCCGGCCGGCCGCCGCCAGCCCCGCGAGGCCAAGGCCCGCGAGCGTCAGCGTCCCCGGCTCCGGTACGAAGCTGATCGCGATGTTCGCGATGCCGAACTGCGTATCGATGAGCGAGCTCGCATCCATGCCGAAAGCGTCACCGATCAGGTCGGTGGCGTCCGGCGTCACGAGCAGGCCATAGCCGTCGATCTGGTAGCTGCCATCGTTGTTCACGCAGGGCCCGAAGACCGCCGGCGCGCTGCAGAAGGTGAGCGAGAAGAGCGGGAGATTCGGCAGCACGCTCGACCCTCCGCCACCGGGCGTCACCGTGGCCGTCGCAAAGAGCAGGAAGTCGATGCCCGTGGTGTCGATCACGAACTCGTCGAGGGCGACGGTCGCTCCCCCGAGAGTGAGCGTCAGCCCGAGGTCGGCCTGGTGCTCGAGCGTCCCGTCGAGGAACGGAAGATCGAAGATCCCGCCCTTGATCTTGAAGACGAGGCGCTCGACGCCGTCCTCCGGGGCATTCGACGACAGCCCGATCCCGAGGCCGAGCAGCTCATCCGCACCCGTCACCGTGATTCGCGTATCCCGGCCGTTCACCGACTCCGGAGCCGCCGCTGCCGGGCCCGCCCCGACCAGCAACCCAAGGACCCATCCCGCCGCCACTGCTGCAATCCACGTGTTCTTGATCTGCACAGATGCCTCCATCGTTGCTGTCCCGCAGAAGGAGGTGGTATCAGGCGCGCAATAATGTCATGGCGAGGTGAATTTCGAGAACACCGGAACCGGGGAGCCCATGCCACAATCCATGCCACAATGGTTGGCCTCCAGACCACTCAAAGATCGAGAACTTGAAGACCGGGCATCCGAAGACCAGGCACAGAAGGAGGAACGCGGTGGCGGCAGACAGCGGTCGGGCACGGAAGGTGAAGGCGACGTGGGTAGCCCTGGTGCTGGCCGGGGGGCTCGGAGCCCTCGGCAATCGCTGCGCCCCGCCTCCGAAGGCGGAGATCCTGAGCCCTCTGGACCTCTCGACCGTCGCGGCCGACGGGCAGGTCGGCGTCAGCGTGGAGCTCGGCGTGCCGGTCGCAGCGCCGGGCGCCGTGAGCGCGCGCCTTCTCACGGGCGTCGATTTTCCACCGAGCCAGATCAGACTGCTCGATGCGCGCCTCGTGATCCAGGGCGCGACCGCAACCGCACAGCTCGGGCCCGCCGACCTCGCGCCCGGGCGGAACACCTTCTTCCTCAGCATCGACCGCAACGGAGATGGCCGACCGGAGACGGTGCTCAGCTCGACCTTCACCTGGGACGCGGCGCTGCGTGCCGCTGCGTGCAAGCGGAAGATCACGCCCATCGTCGGCGTCAACCACACGAGCCCGATCTATATGGCCGGCTTCGACAACGACCGCCAGGCAGCCGGCGTCCACGACGACACCTGGGCGCGGGGCGTCGTTCTCGAATCTCGCGGCAAGAAGGTCGCGCTCTTCGTTCTCGACGCGATCGGCTACTTCAACAACGAGGTGCAGACGATCCGGAGCCTGGTTGATCCGGCGCTCGGCCTCGACTCCATCACCGTCACCAGCACTCACGTGCACGAAGGGCCGGATACCATGGGCCTGTGGGGGCCCGACGAGCTCACGACGGGCGTCGACCTCGGCTATCTCGACTTCATCAACCAGAGCGTGGCCGATTGCATCGTCGAGGCGAATGCCATGCTCGAGCCGGCGGAGATCAAGTTCGCGACCGGCTCGACGGTGGGGACCTCGCTTCCGCCGCATGCGGACCTCATCGCCGATGGCGAGGTTCTGCGCGAGATGACCATCCCCTACCTGATCGTCGATCCGGAGAATCCCTTCATTCCCGCAGCGCCGGACACTGGGCCCATTCAGGTGCAGGGCGATCCCGGGGAGATCATCAACCCGAGCGTTCCGGCCTTCCAGCTCCGCAAGCGTGGCGGGGGCGACGTGATCGCCACTCTCGTCGACTTTGCCAGCCATCCAGAATCGCTCGGGAGCGACAATCACCTGATCTCGTCGGACTTCCCGCACTTCATGCGCGAGGCGGTCGAGGCGCGCTACGGCGGCATGGCCATCTACATGAGCGCCGACCTCGGCGTGCTGCAGGGCCCGCTCGACGTGGACATCGCCGGCCCGGACGGCCAGCCGCTGCCGCGCCGCACGTTCCAGATCGCGCAGGCTTTCGGCGAGAAGCTCGCCGATCGCGCAGCGGCGGCGCTCGATGCGGCTACAGGCTGGGACGCCGCGCCGCCGATCGACGTACGGAGCTCGGGCACGATCTCGGTGTTGGTGCAGAACGGATTCTTCGTCGTCGCCGGTCTCCAGGGCGTCTTCGCGCGCCGCATCTTCGACACAGCGCCCGATAGCAAGCGCTACATCACGACGGAGGTGAACGCTCTCCGCATCGGCAGCGCCAACATCGCGATCACACCCAACGAGCTCGACCCCCAGATCGGCGACCGCTACCGGGCGCGCATGACGAAGGCAGCGCATCGCTTCGTGGCGGGCCTCGGCAACGACGAGATCGGCTACCAGATGCCGGCCGAGAAGTTCAACCCAACCTGCCAGCAGTGCTGGTTCTACGTGGCGCAGGGTCTGGACGACCAATGCCCGCTGGCGGCTACGCTCGATTGCTCGACGGTGTTCTACAACAACATCGGGCCGCTGGCAGATCCCCAGCTCGAGGGCGCGATGATGGGGATGCTCGACGCCTTGAATGAGTAGAGGCCTGGCGGCCGCATGGCTTCTTGCCGCGGGCGTGGTCGCGGGCCTCGTCGCGGGCGCCGCCCAAGCCCATGTGGTCGTCCAAAGGCCGGGTCTGCGCCAGCTCCTGCAATCGGCAGAGGTGGCGGTGGTGGTGGAGTTCGTCTCCTCCCTCCGCATCTGGGAGGCTCCCCACGGTGCAGACCGGCAGGAGTACTTCACGGTGCGGGCCCTCGAGACGATCGCGGGCGAGGCTCCTCCCGCACGCTTCGACGTCTTCCCGCACGCGGAGGGCATGCCGGCCTGGCAGCAGGGCGACGTCGCCCTCCTCTTCCTCGAGCGCACTTCCCTACGGCCCGAATTCGCGAGCCTCGCCACGCGCTTCCCCTACTTCACGATCCAGCAGACCGGGCAGGAGTGGAAGCTCGCGGGCCGGGATGGCAAGGCCGTGCTCGCGGCGGCTCGCGCCTATCGCGCGCTCGGGGGGAAGACGGCGGCCGAGGGCAGCACCGCCCTGCGCAGCCTGCTGCTGCAGAATCTGCGCTCGGGCGCGGCGCCGCTGCGAGAAGATGCCGTGGCGGAGCTGGTGCGCGTACGGAGCGTGCCGGGCTTCTTCGGCACTCCCAGGGACTTGGACGGGTTCACGGCCCTGGTTGCCCGCGATGCGGGCCTCCCGCTCACGACCCGCGTGGCGCTCGCCCGGATCCTCGATGGCCTCCATGGCTTCTCCGGCGACCTCGAAATTCGCTCCATCACGGCGGAGCCTCTTTCGGCCGAGGAACGCCTGCAGCTCGTTCGGGTATCCGGCTCCGCCCACGCCGCCGGTGTTTCAGCCTGGCTCGCCGGCCTGCTCGCGAGCCCCGACGCCACGCTCCGACGCGAGGCGGCCTACGCCCTC
>CAYGXT010000177.1:0-6428 GCA_964353695.1 uncultured Myxococcaceae bacterium | reverse complement strand
TGCAGGGAGGCGCCCGCCTCGAGTTCCGCTGGGACCGCTACAGCTTCGCCCTGGTCGACTTCTGGAATTACACGAAGTTCCCCTACGCCAACCGCATCTCGACCTACGACCGCAACGTCGATCCCACTACGGGAAGACCGCGGCGCTACGGCGCCACGGGGCCGTGCACGGACGGAACCCAGGCCGCATGCCTACAGGGCGGCAATGACGCGCTCCTTAATTCTGCCGTCAATCAGCAGCTCTATGCCGTCATCTGCTCCGGCTCCGTCGGCTACAGCGGACTCGATCGCTCGGTCTGCGCCTTCAGTGTGTTCACGAGCGACGCCAAGCCCGTTCCCGGTCTCACGGTGTCGATGGCCCTCAGCCAGTTCTTGGCCGGCTCACCCTCGGGCATCGCGCTCACAGCTTCCGCCGCATTCCTCGGGCCGCTGGCGCCCTTGCAGCGTGCGCCGTTTGTCTCCCTCAGTATCGACGCGAACGATGGCGTGCCGACCGGTCTCTTCTCGCCGAACGCCGTCAACCCCGGGTTCAACTTCACGAATGGAGCTGCGGGCTTCATCGGCAACCCCGCAGGCAACCACAACATGTTCCAGACCGTGGCCCAGACCCTGACGCCGCAGCAGCAGGCGCTGCTGGGCTGCGGGCCCTTCTACGGCACCCAATGCGACGGCGGCACTCCGGGCGCTCCGTTCGATCCCGCTCCGCTTCCGGGTGGCATGGATCTGCTCAACGCCGAAGCGAGCGCCTTGATGCAATCGTGGATCGGCTTCGACGGGACGCCGCTCGCGGGCATGCTCGCGAACGATTCGAGCCGGCCCCAGCCGGGTACCGTCGGCTTCCAGGGCGGCCCCACCTGCACGCGGGTCGAGAACGGTCGGCAGGTGATTCTTCCGGGCTGTCGGGGGCCCGGCGATCCCGGCTACGATCCCTCCGTCGACGGCCCGGATCCGGCTGCCGCCACCATCGGCTTTCCGGCCAACACGCCGGGCTTCGTTCCGGCGCTCGGTAACCCCGCGATCTCCGGCGTCAAGTACACCATCGGTCACCCGCTCGCGGGCATCGTCGGCTCGGATCTCACCAACCCGCTCAACGGGCAGCGTTGGAAGAGCGAGATGGCGGCTCTGTCCTGGAACTTCGAGATGCTCCTCGTGGCGTTCTCCACGACGCAGACTACGGAGAAGGCGGCCGGCGATCCCGGCTCGGATCCCGCGCTTCGCTTCGATCCGACCAACGCCTATCGCACCGATGGCTGCTCCTACGTCGTTCCGTGGAAGTGCTCCACCCTCATCTCCTTCTTCGGCATCACCGGCGTTCGGCGGCAATCCATGAACGCCGGGGGCAACGGGCGATTCGGGCGCCGCGACATGGTGTGGGCGCAGGGCGGTGAGGCGGTTCTCTCGTACCAGAAGCGCAACGTGCTCGGGTTCTCCATGGACTTCGCAGAGGACGTGACGAAGACGAATTGGGGAACGGAGTTCACCTGGGTCCGGAACAATCCCTTCACGGATCAGAACAAGTACGGCGGGATCAACAAGACGGAGGCTCTCAATTTCACGGTCTCGGTGGACCGGCCGACCTTCATCAACTTCATGAACCAGAGCCGGACCTTCTTCTTCAATAGCCAGTGGTTCTTCAGCTACGTGCCCGGCTATCACAACAGCTTCACGTCGAACGGACCCTGGAACGTCTTCGCGACCTTCACGGCGCAGACGGGCTACTTCCAGGATCGCCTGCTTCCGGGTGTCACCTGGGTCTACGATATGCAGTCCGAGTCGGGGGCCGCGCTGCCGTCGGTTACCTACCGCTTCACGGAGAGCTTCTCGGCCACCTTCGGATTCGCTCTCTTCTGGGGCCGCACCGAGGGCAAGGACCTTGCGCTCAACCCGCTCACGCCGTCGAACCAGGCGGGAGCCTGGGCCTACCGCTCCTGGGTGGAGAACGGTCTGGCGGTCGTCCGCGACCGGGACGAGGTCTACATGCGAATCCGATACACCTTCTAGTAGGACACGGCCCTCCAGCGCATGGCTTCGCCTCGCTCCTCCCTCGTCTCGGCGCTCCTCCTTCTCGCCTGCCTGCTGGTCGCGCGGGAGGGGAGAGCCTTCGAGTTTTTCGATGGCCGCATCCAGCTGCACGGCTACGTCGAGAGCCAGTTTCGCTCGATGTCGGATGGCTTTCGCGACGACCGCTGGTTCGTGAGCCAGTGGGCGCAGGTGCTGAATCTCGAATTCGAGGCTGACATCGCGCCTCAGGGGTTCGGCCCCTTCGATTCGGTCGGCCTCTATGTGCGCGGCCAGGCTCGCTTCGACTGCATCTGGAGCCAGCTCTGCGGCACGATGAGCTCGGCCAAGCTGTTCGGGAACCGCTCGAACCGGGTGCCGGGAAACCTTGCCACCGGTGTCATCTCGAACTTGACGGGAGTGCTCCAGATCCCGGGCGAGCCCGAGCCGACGCGTGGGCAGAGTACGAGCAACAACCTGGTCCTGCTCGACGACGTGCCGTTCTTGGCGTCACTGATCGGCCTTGGCGCACGCGATATCCTAAAAACCTTCGCGCCGGTGGCCGAAAGCCTCTACAGCACGAAGCAATACCAGGGCAGCCTTGGGCCCATGGGCTTTACCCTCGGCCCGTGGCAGCCGAAGACCCACATCGAACCGGTCGGCGCGCTGACGAGCGTCCTCAATATAACGACTCCCAATCTGCCGGCGCGACCGATCGTTCCGAACGACCCTTCGCTCGGCGTCGGGCAGGCTCATAACCTCTACGTTCCGAGTCCGGCCTTGCTAGAGCGCATGGACGACCTCGACTCCTTCGACCAGAACTTCACGCAGAGTCAGCTCCAATGGAACCGCGGCGCGAGCCAAGAGCAGACCAAGGAGCTGAAGGAGGCCTATCTCGACATCGAGATGCTGGAGGGGAGGCTCTTCCTGCGCATCGGCAAGCAGACGATCGTCTGGGGGAAGACGGAGCTGTTTCCGATCGTCGACCAGTTCAACCCCTACGATTTCGCGCTCACGAACCTGCCGAGCCTCGAGGAGTCGCGCATCGCGCTTTGGTCGGCGCGGGCGATCTACTCGTTCTACGACGTGGGGCCCCTCGAAGACGTGCGCCTCGAGCTGGCTACGAACCTCGACCGCTATCAGCCCAACGACGTTGGTAAGTGTGGCGAGCCCTACTCGCCCTGGCTGGTCTGCGGCAAGAGCTTCGGCCTGCTGATCCACGGTCTGATCGGCCTCGCTCTCGCCGGGGAGCAGCGGCCACCGGACTTCTGGGAGGACGTGCGCGGCCTCGAGTTCGGGGGGCGTGTGGAGTGGCGCTGGGATCGCTTCAGCTTTGCGCTCACCGACTTCTACGGTTACAGCGACTTCCCGTTCGTGGATAAATTCAACGAGTACTCGCGCAAGGTGGATCCGGCCACCGGGCGGCCGCTCGCCGTGGACGGCTCGCCGCTCCTCACGAGCGCAAACGTGCTGGCCCAGCATCCCGCCGATCGCCAGCTCTTCGACGCCTTCTGCTCCGCGACCGGGGGCCAGGCGGGTGATCTCATACCGGCGCTCGGCACGGAGTGCTTCCTGCAGCTGCTGAACTCCCCGAAGATCGTGCAGGCTCCTGGGATCACGGTTCCGGCCGCGCTGGGAGCCGCCCTCGCGGGAAACGTGTTGGGCAAGTTCGTCCTGATCGGGGTTCTGAGCAACCCCCCGCCCCCCCCCAGCCCGGAGGTCGTCGCCTTCCTCTTCGCGAACATCCATGAACTCAACAAGAACGAGGGAGATGGGCCCTTTGCGCCTTATGACAATGGTCTCAACCCCTTCTTCGGAGTGGATGCTCTCACGTACTACCTCACCCAGGAGCAGGAGGCCCTCCTCGGCTGCGGTCCCTTCTACGGAACGAGCTGCGACATCCAGGGGATCGATCTCTTCAACGCAGAAGCGAGCGTGCTGGTGCAGTCGTTCCCGCAATTCGAGCCAGGCGGTCCGGTCGCGACACGCTACGTCAACGGGCTGCCCAATGCCGTGACGCTCCCCGGCGCGAGGACGATCTACGATCCGGCGTGGAACCCGTCCGTCGATGGGTGCCCGGCTCCCAATGCAGTCATCAACGCGGCCCGAGCCGCGCGCGGGCTGGGATCCATCGGTCTGGTGGCGTGCGCGACGGCGACGCAGAACCTGCTCCAGTACGGCTTCGCGAACGAAATGCAGCAGCTCTCCTCGAACTTTCTGACGCTGATCGCCTCCTTCGGCACCAAGACCGATCCCGGCTGCGACATCACGAACCCGATCACCTGCACCTTCGTCCGGGGGCTGTTTGCAGCCACGGGCGTACAGCGGCCCGAGGTCGTTGCGGGCGGCAACGGCCGCTACGGGCGGCGCGACTTCTCGTGGACGTCGGGCGGGGAGGCCGTGATCAAGTACCGGCATCGCAACGTGCTGGGTTTCTCGACCGACTTCGCCGAGGACGTGAGCAAGACGAACTGGGGCGTGGAGCTCACCTGGGTGAAGGGCGATGCCTTCGAGAACGTGATGGAGCCCCAGGGCTACACCTTCACAGACGCCTACAACCTCACCGTCTCCATCGACCGTCCGACGATCATCAACTTCATCAACCCAGGCAGGAGCATCCTCTTCAACATGCAGTGGTTCCTTGGCGTCGTACCCGGCTACCAGGGGCAGGGGCACTTCACGGCGAATGGCCCGTATAGCCAGCTCGGCACCTTTACCGCCCAGACCGGCTACTTCCAGGACCGGCTCCTGCCTTCGGTCACCGCGGTGTACGACGTGGGCTCGGGCTCGGGAGCGATCCTGGCCCAGATGACGTACCGCTT
This sequence comes from uncultured Myxococcaceae bacterium, assembly GCA_964353695.1. Classification (GTDB taxonomy): domain Bacteria; phylum Myxococcota_A; class UBA9160; order UBA9160; family UBA9160; genus MYXO. The sequence continues at coordinate 1,609 of CAYGXT010000177.1, read as the reverse complement.
CACGGAGTCGTTCTCGAGCACCATCGGCGTCTCGGACTTCTTTGGCGCGGCACAGTTCGGGAACATTCCGCTGCGCCAGCTCGGTCTGCAGAACAACGGCGGAAACTTCACGGAGCGCTTCCGCTTCCAGGGTCTCTCGGCGATCAACGAGCGCGACGAGATCTTCGCGACGCTGCGCTACACGTTCTGATGTCGCAGTGCCGGGCGCGTCAGCGTCCGTGCAGGAGAGAGTCGGTCGAGGTCATGCGGCGCACTTCCTTCTCGTCCACCGGGATGGAGCGCACGTCGTAGGATTCGCGACGCCAGCCGCCACGGCCCTCGGAGGCCGAGAAGAAGCTGGCGGCCACCGGATCGAAGACCGACGCCATCCCGCCGCCGGGCCACTCGGGGTACTGCGCGAGGTCGCCGCTGTAGCGGTGCACCAGGATGCCGATGTCGAGGATGGTTCCGCTCTTCTTGCGCGTGATCCAGTAGAGAGGCTGTTGCGTTTGCCAGTCCACGTAGATCGTGATGCGTCCGGTCTCGCCCTCATCGTCGCGCCGGGACACGCCCTCGATCACGACAGCGTGGCGCACGTCCCAACGATCGCTTGCGACCGAGAGCCCGCTCTCGCCGAAGTTGCGGTCCGGGTTCTCCGGATAGCCGGGGTTGGCGCCGTTGAGCGGCGCCAGCACGTCGCGCTCGCCCTTGAGCGTCCAGCGGTAGGCGTTGGGCCGGATCGCCATCCCCTCGAAGCCACGCCGCAGATTCTCCGACGCGGCGATCGAGAGTCCGGCCGTAGGATGGATTGCAGCCGCGGGGCCGAACTCCGTGCTGCCGAAGGGGACCGCGCCGCCGGCTGCGTCGGTGCCGCTCACCCGAAAGCGTGGCGTGTAGAGACCGTCCACCCAGGCGGTCGCTGCGCGCCGCGGCTTTCGCATCGAGGGCACGTAGACGAAGGTGTCGTCCGATTTCTCGAAGTCGCGCAGCGTCTGGTCGGGGCGGATCTGCCGCCACGCGAGCTCCCGCGCGTTCATCGGCTCGTCGAAGCGCCCGCCCGCAACCCAGAGCGCATTGTTGACGGGCCCCGCAGCGACGCCGCCGCCCGTGCGCAGGTCGGCGCGGTTCCCGGTTTGCAGCCAGAAGAAGCTGCCGAGATAGGTCTCCGGCGTGCCGAGGCGGCTCGGCAGGTCCGTGATCCGAAAGCTGCCGATGGGGCCTGCACCCCGATAGCGGAGCGCAAGGTTCCACGCCCAGCGCTCTCCGGCGTCGCGGGCCGCGGGATCGATCGCATCGGGCGGAAACGGAAGGCCAGCGCCGTAGCCGGAGAGGTTTCCCTCTTCATCGAGCTTGACGCTGCCCGAGAGCTCTGCAGTCGCCTGCTCGAAGAAGCGCGGCACGGCAAAGCGGCGGTGGCAGGGCCCGATCTCGAGCTGCATGCCCTCGTGGAAGAAGATCTCGCGGTGCTGCCAGATCTCGTCCGGGATCAGCGAACGGAGCTTCAGCAGATCACCGACGCCGATCCGCATCCCTTCTTGGAGCAGCTCTCCGCCGGCGTCCTCGGCAGTGGGCCCTCCCGCAGCGCCCGAGGCTCGCGGACACGTGCCCTCCGGCGGCAGGCCCGCCCAGG
>CAYGXT010000176.1:0-6450 GCA_964353695.1 uncultured Myxococcaceae bacterium | reverse complement strand
TTGCTCTCGGTGTACTCGTGGCCGCAGAAGACGCGCATCTCATCGGGGAGCCGACCCAGCTTGTCGTGCAGCGCCTCGAACATCATCTCGGGCGTGCCCTCGAAGAGGCGTCCGCAGCCGGCCGCAAAGAGGGTGTCACCGCAGAAGACGGCATTTGCGGCATCGAAGACGTAGGCGATATGGCCGCGGGTATGGGCGGGGATGTGCAGGATGCGCGCCTGCTCGCGACCCACGCGGACGACGTCTCCGTGTTCGAGGCCCTGCGTAAAGCCGGGCAGGCGGTCGGCGTCGGAGGCGTGGCCGAGCACGGATGCGCCGAAGTGTTTCGCGAGGACAGGGTTCGCGGCGCAGTGGTCGGGGTGGTGGTGCGTCGAGAGAATCTGCAGGACGCGCGCGCCTGAGCCGTCGATACGGCGCAGCACGGGCTCCGCTTCCGGTGCGTCGACGACGGCGGCCTCGCCGGTAGATTCGCAGATCAGCAGGTACGTGTAGTTGTCGCGCAGCGTCGGGATGCGCTCGATGCGGAGCCCCATGCCTCGCAAACTAGCAGCGGGCAATGCGTCGGCGCTACGAGTTCCCGGCCACGACCTCTAGGTCGTTACAGACGAAGCGCCGCAGCTCGTCCCGGACCAGGCGGAGCGTGTCTTGGTCCGCGGCGCCCTCGAGGACGACGCGCACCGTGAGCGCATCGATCGTGAAGCTCGCGATCGAGACGCCGCGCTCCGCAAGTGCGGGGCGAACGCGGCTGTCGAGGGTGGCCTCGATGCGGCCGCAGGTCTCGGACTCGCTCAGGAGGCGGTTCTCGAGACGGATCGCGGGGTCGACGGGCTCACCGGCCGCGTCGGCGAGAATCTCCTCGATCTCGGGATGGCAGGTGCCGCAGCCGCCGCCGGCCCGCACTGCCTTCGTCACCTCGGCCACGCTGCAAAGGCCCTGCGTACGCACGGCTTCGACGATGCGCGGGCTCGCCACGCCACGGCAGCGGCAGACGAGCCGGGGATGTGCGAGGGGGCCCGCCATGGGCCCCGTATCGGCGGGAGGCGGCCCGAGGCTTAACCCGGAAGAGCGGCTGCCGCCCTCAGTCCCGCCGGACGCGGTGTCGGCGGGAGGCTGCCCGAGGCTTAACCCGGAAGGGCGGCCGACGGGGCCTCGACTACCAGAGCCTCGGTTCCCGGCGCCTCGACTGCCGGACGCACGGTCGCCCCGCTGGCGGGGCAGAGCTCGCGGTACTCGCACCAGCCACAGAGAACAGTCGGACGGGCCGGATAGTCGCTCTCGGCCTCGACCCGATCGATGAGGCGCATGGTCTTGTCGCGAAGGGCACCGAGCTGCTCGGCCGTCCGCGTCGAGCTGCGTACGACGTCGGCCGCAAGGTAGTGCCAGATCAGGCGCACCTTGGCGTCCGCCCCGAAGCGCTCGGCCACGCCGATCTGGTACAGGGCGAGCTGCCGGTCCTGGTCGATCCGCTCCTGGTTGGGCACACGCTTGCCGGTCTTGTAATCGTGGATCTCGACGGCGCCGTCCCTCGCTCGTGCAATGCGATCGATCACGCCGCGCATGCGGTAGCGCCCGGCCTCGTCCAGCGAGAAGTGCACCATCTCTTCGAGGCCGAGGGTCGTATCTTCGTCGAATGGGTAGCGACGCCGGTAGAAGCGGCTGAGGCAGCGCAGGCCCGTCTCGCGGTAGAAATGTACCGGAACCTCCGAGCGCACCACGCGAATACGCGCCGGATCGAAACGCTCCAGCCACCACTGCTCGAAGCGGGAGAGAACCTGCGGCAGCTTCGGCACACGTCCTTCGCCCACGAATTGGTAGAGCCGCTCCAGCACCTCGTGCACCAGCTTGCCGAGGAAGGCCTCGACCGACTCCGTCTTGACCTCGAGCTTCAGCACGTAGCGATACTGGAACTGGCGCGGACAGTTCTCGAAGCTGGAGAGGCCGGAATGGCTGTAGACGGCGGACACGTGCACCTCGCCGGCCTGGGGCGGCTCGTGATGCGGGGGAGGGCCCGCGGCTGGGGGAACTCGAGACCGGGGGATGCGGCCGGCATGCTAGCAGCAGCCTTCCGGCGGCGCGCTACCGTCTCTGCTGCGGGGGTGTGCGAAGGAGATCCAGCGTGAAGGACATCCAGGATGTCGACGTCTCCCGGGCCCTCGATCTCGCCATCGTCTCCCTCTCGTCCTCCGGCGACGATGCGCTCTCGAAGGCCTGCAGCGAAGGCTATCCCGATCCGAACGTCGTAGCGGTCTGGGCCGAGCGCCTCGAGCACGTGCTGCTGCACGAGCGCGACGAGACGGCGCTGCGCGCTGCGCTGCCGGATCTCGCGGAGCAGCTGCTGCGGCTGCTCCGCTCGCTGACGCTTCCCGACGACGTCACAGCGGAATCGGTGGTGGCTCACTTCCTCGGGCAGCTTCCCGAGATGCGGCGCTGGGTGGCCGAGGACGTCGAAGCCGCCTTCCAGGGCGACCCGGCGGCCCGGAGCCACGCCGAGGTTGTGGTTGCGCATCCGTCGATCCATGCCCTGGCGCTCTACCGCATCGCCCACGAGCTCCAACGCCTCGGCGTGCCGCTCGCGCCTCGCATCATCACCGAGCGCGCCCACTCGACGACGGGCATCGACATCCATCCGGGCGCGCATATCGGGCGCAGCTTCTTCATCGACCATGGCACGGGCGTAGTGATCGGCGAGACCTCCGAGATCGGCGACCACGTGCGCCTGTACCAGGGCGTGACGCTTGGAGCGCTCTCTCCCCGCCTCGGTCAGAGCATCCGCGGCATGAAGCGTCACCCCACCCTCGAGGACGACGTCACGATCTATCCGGGCGCGACCATCCTCGGCGGCGAGACCGTGATCGGTCACGGCAGCGTGATCGGCGGCAACGCCTTCCTCACGCGCTCGGTGCCGCCGGGCTCACGCGTGGTGCCCGAAACCCCGAGGCAGCGTGTCCGAAGTTGCGGCGACGCCGGGCCCGACCCGGAAGCAGTGATCGACTGGGAGATCTGAAGCACGAGGCGCGCGCCAGCGCGGGAGAGCGAAGCATGAGGAGGCCGATGCGAGCGATGTGGATGCTGCTGCTGTCGACCCTTTTTGGTGTCGGCATCGCCGGCGTGGCGCGCGCGCAGGAAGAGGAAAAGCCTGGCTGGGGCTACGCCCTCGCAAGCGAGCTCATGAGCCCGTATTGCCCGGGTCGCGCGCTGCCGGATTGCCCGAGCCCGCAGGCAGCGGAGCTGCGCGAATGGATCATTCTGCAGGAGCGCGACGGGCAGTCGCAGAAGGACGTGATGCGCCAGCTCCTGGCGCGCTTCGGCGAGGGGCTGCTGCAGAAGCCTCGAGCCCAAGGCTTCGGCCTCACGGCCTACGGCCTGCCCATCGTGGGCGTGATCGCCGGCGGCGTGCTGCTCTTCGTCTTCTTCCGGCGCCAGGTCGCCCGAGCCGCACACGAGCCGGCCGCGCCAGTCTTTCAGTCGCCGGCAGACCCGGACCTCGAGCGGCTGGTCGACGAGGAGTTCCGGCGCGCGAAAGACGGGGCTTGAAGATCTACACCCGGCGCGGTGACCGCGGCGAGACGGACCTTTTTGGCGGCGAGCGCGTGGCCAAGGACGCCCTCCGCGTCGAGAGCTACGGGGCCGTCGACGAGCTTTGCGCCGCCCTGGGTGTTGCTGCTGCGGCCTCTTCCCAGGCGGATGTTCTCGCCCTGGTCGAGGAGATCCAGTCGACGCTCTTCTCGCTGGGCGCCTATCTGGCGACGCCCGAGGCCGCGCATCGAGCGAAGGCCGGAATCTCGGAGCCGGGTGACGCCGACATCCTCGCGCTCGAGAAGCGCATCGACGCCTTCGAGGCGGAGCTTCCGCCCCTCGAGCGCTTTATCCTGCCCGGCGGAACCCCGGCTGCCGCCGGCTTCCAGCTCGCCCGCGCCGTCTGCCGCCGCGCCGAGCGCCGCACGATAACGCTCCACCGCGAGCAGCCTCTCTCCGAGGCGCTGCTGCGCTACCTGAACCGGCTCTCGGACCTGCTCTTCATCCTCGGCCGCCTCGAGAACCGGCGTTCGGGCGTAAAGGAGCCGGAATGGGAGCTGCGGCCACGTTAACGGCCCTTGCCACGGCGCCCCCCTGGAGTGCGCCAACATAGATGCGCTGCCTCTCGAGGCGCTCGCGGATCACGAGACCGATGCCGAAGCCGACCAGCAGCGCCGCGAGCAGCAGCCAGAGATAGAGGCGCAGGAAGCGTCCGAGCAGCGAGCGGCGGGGCGGCTTCACGGGCGCGGCTTCGCCAGCGCTTCTTCGATCTCGCGACCGAGGGCGAGGATGCTTGCGAAGGGAGAGATCCCGGCCTCGTCGCGCAGCCGCCTCTCGAGGCCCAGGCTCCCGCCCAAATGTTCGAGGCCGTGGCTTCCGTAGCGGCGCTCGAGGGTCTCGCGTACGAAGGCGTTGCTCCCGCGCCGGCGCCGCTCCACGAGTTCGCCGCCACCGCCCGTAGACACAAGATGCTCGCGATGCGCATCCAGCGCGTCAACGAGGGCGCGGATCCCGGCGCCGTCTCGCGCCGAGACCAGCACCACCGGCGGCGTCCAGCCGGCAAGTGCGCGCTCGCCGAGCCCCAGCCCGGCCTCGAGCTCGCCGGCCGTGCGCCGCGCCACGGCACCCAGGTCTGCCTTGTTGACGACGAAGACATCCGGCAGCTCGAGGATTCCGGCCTTCATGAACTGGAGCAGGTCTCCCGCGCCCGGCTGCGCGACGTAGACCAGGGTGTCGGCGAGCTGCGCTACGTCCGACTCCGACTGGCCCACGCCCACGGTCTCGATCAGCACGATGTCGAAGACCGCGCCCAAAATGGTGACACTCGCGCGTGTTGCGTCGGCGAGCCCGCCCAGGCGCTCGCGCGCGGCCATGGAGCGGAAGAAGACGCCTGGATCTCCCGCTACAGAGCGTACGCGGATGCGGTCACCGAGCAGCGCCCCGCCGCTGCGCGCGCTCGAGGGATCAACCGCTACGATGCCCAGCGTGCGCCCGCGCCCGCGCAGCTCGCGCACGAGTGCGTCGAGGAGCGTGGACTTCCCGGCGCCCGGGGCGCCCGTCACGCCCACGCGTGCTGCGCCAGGGAAGGGCGCCTCGCGCGCGAGAGCGTCGAGTAGCGCCAGCGCCTGCTCGCGGCGGCCCGGACGGGCATCGTCCACAAGATTTAACGCCGCGGCCACTGCCCCCCGGTCGCGGGCGAGAAGCCGGCCGAGAAGATCGGCCTCAGGCGGCAGCGGAAGACTCCGCGACCACGTCGACCACTTCGTCCAGGATGCGCCCGAGATCGAAGTCCTTCGGCGTGTAGACGCGCTTCACTCCGGCCTCGCGGAGCGTCAGCGCGTCTTCATCCGGAATGATGCCGCCCACCACGACCGGCACGTCGGCAAGGCCCTCCTTGCGCAGCCCATCGAGCACGTCGACCACCAGCACGCCGTGGGAGCCCGAGAGAATCGAGAGGCCGATCACGTGGACGCCCTCGTCACGGGCAGACTGCACGATCTCCTGGGGCGTCAAGCGGATGCCTTCGTAGACGACCTCCATGCCCGCGTCTCGAGCCCGCACCGCGATCTGCTCGGCGCCGTTGCTGTGGCCATCAAGGCCGGGCTTGCCGACCAGGATCTTGAGGGGACGGCCGAGACGCTTCGAGAGTGCGTGTACGCGCTCTCGAACCTGCTCCATCGCGGCGCCGGCCGGCTCGGAGCGACGCGCCACCACACCCGTCGGTGCGCGATACTCGCCGAAGAGCCGGCGCAGCGTGTCCGCCCACTCGCCGCCGGTTACGCCCGCGTGCGCGGCGCGGATCGACGGCGGTATCACGTTGCCCCCGTTCGCGAGCACGTCCGAGAGATTGGCCAGCGCCGCCTTCACGTCCGCAGCGCTGCGCTTGCGGCGGAAGGCCTCGAGGCTCTCGATCTGCTCGCGCTCGGCCGACTCGTTCACCTTCAGGATCGAGCCGCTTCCCGTGGCCAGGAGCGAAGGCTCCGTCTCGCGGAAGCAGTTGACGCCCACGACCTGGAGATCCCCCGACTCGATCGCGCGCAGACGCGCGCCATGTGACTCGACCAGGCGCTGCTTCATGTAGGCATTCTCGACGGCCGCCACCGCGCCGCCCATGCCGAGCACCGCATCGAGCTCCGCGCGCGCGCCCTCGAGCAACGACTTCGTCCGGGCCGCGACGACGGGCGAGCCGTCGAAGAGATCGCCGTACTCCAGCAGGTCGGTCTCGTACGCGAGGATCTGCTGGATGCGTAGTGACCACTGCTGATCCCAGGGGCGCGGCAGTCCAAGCGCCTCGTTCCAGGCAGGAAGCTGCAGCGCGCGGCAGCGGGCCTGCTTCGAGAGCGTTACGCCGAGGGCCTCCAGCACGATGCGGATCACGTTGTTCTCGGGCTGCGCCTCCGTCAAACCCAGGCTGTTCACCTGCACGCCGTAGCG
>CAYGXT010000175.1:0-6455 GCA_964353695.1 uncultured Myxococcaceae bacterium | reverse complement strand
AGTCTCGAGATTGAACAGCAACGGGAGCGGTCCTTTGGTCTGCCGACTGAGATCACCAAGCTTCTTGTTCACCGGCAACGGCCATACGTAGTGGTTGATCGAGCGAAAGTACTTCCACTGGCCTTCGCTCACGCCCTCCAGCTCGCCCTCATGGTAGAAATACAAGGGGCCGTGCGAAAAGGGCTGATCCGGCGCCGTGAATAGACTCGAGACATTCTCGCCGTCGATGACGCGATCGGCAGGCAGGTCGAGCCCGGCGAGGGCCAGGCAGGTCGGAAATAAATCGACGTTGGTTGCCGGCACATCCGTCACCGAGTTGGCAGGAACGTGTCCCGGCCACCACACCAGCATCGGTACGCGCTGCCCACCCTCGAAGCTCTGGCCCTTGCGCCCGCGAAACGCGCCGGGACTGCCCTCGTACCAGGGGCCGTTGTCGCTGGTGAACAACACCAGGGTGTTGTCGGCCACGCCCGCGCGCTGAAGCGCTGCCATGATCTCGCCGACGCTCCAGTCGACTTCCGCCACTACGTCGCCGAAGGTGCCCGCCTCGGAAGTGCCCTCGAACTTCTTCGAGGCGAACAGGGGTCGGTGCGGGGAAGTGTGCGCAAAGTAGAGAAAGAAGGGCCGATCGCGGGGCTTCTCGATGAAAGCCACTGCGTCTTCGGTATACAGACGCGTGAGTTTGGACTGATCGGTGATATTTGCCTCGAGCTGCTCGCCATCGCGATACAGAGGGAAGGGTCTCATGTCGTTGCTATAGGGCACGCCGAGGTAGTGCTCGAAGCCATGGTTGCGAGGGTCGTTTCGAGGGTTGGAGGCGTAGTCGCCGAGGTGCCACTTGCCGACAATGGCGGTCGCGTAGCCGGCGACGGCAAGCGCCTCGGGCAGGGTGATCTCATCCTCGTGAAGCCCGGTCGCCCCGCCCTCGGTGGACAGATCCGAGATCCCGAGGCGCCCCGTCAAGAAGCCGACGCGGAGGACGAGGGCCTCGCGCCAGCTCATCTGGTCGGGAAGCAGCGGCACGTCCAAGGACATGCGTTTGGCGTAGCGCCCGGTGAGCAGCCCCGCCCGTGACGGCGTGCATACCGAGTCGGAGGCGTGAAAGTCCGTCATGCGCAGACCGGCGCTGGCGAGTGCGTCGATGTTGGGCGTGCGAATCGCCTGGCTGCCGTATGCGCCGACGTCGCCGTAGCCCAAATCGTCGGCGAGAATGATGACGATGTTGGGGCGCAGGGCTGCGGCGCCCGTGGTGGCATGCACGACTTCTTCGGCCGGTCGCCCCGCCGGCGGTGCGTCGGGCGCGCCGCAGGCGGCGTTTGTCGTTGCGAAGGCAGCGACGAAAAATGCCTTTACTAGCGTGAAACGAGTCGCCTCATGTCGCATCATTTCTCCTCATTTCAGCGAGTGAGTTGATCCGCAGACACGGGCGCACCCTTGGCTGTCGGCTCGAATGAAGGGTCAAGCGTCATGCGGGAGCTTCCCTCGCGACAGCCAGTATTCGCGCATCAGCTCGTGAGACCACATTGGCTGGCGAACTGATTGGCGCGGCAAGAACTCGACCATGACGGGCTTGATGTCGAGTACCGGCGTGCCGTTGATGGCATCGAGCTCGGCGACGAAGATCTTCACGCCTTGCACCCGAACCACGCGGCAGATGCTGCTACCGATTCGGTTCGGACGATTCTTGCCTCGCTGCGAAAAGATGCCAACGGCGGGCCAAGCCTCGTTGTTCCGTGGATGGCGTGCGCCAGTGACGACCTTCGAAGGCTCGACCTGGTGGAAGAGAAACAATATTTCAACGTGCGAAAACTCCGACAGACCTTGGAGCGCTTCCGGTGTGAACTGTTCTGTGAGCGTGATGCAGGCTTCCTCACCACCCCAGAAATCATCTTCAGCGTGAGGACGAGCCGCTTCGACAAAACCGACCGCCTGGACCTGGAAATTCACTGGATCCACTCCTTGTCCGGTGCCAAGCGCCGAGCCCTCAGCTGCCCGACCCAGCGTGGACAGCTACGAAAACTGGACCTGAGGCCCGAGTTGTCGCAGTACGCCACACGACTTCTGCGAGATTCCCTGCAACTCGCTTGACGAGAGTGTCCCCGCACCAGGGATCTCACGTTCGATCACGAACTTCGGCATATCGTTCCTCCTCTTTTGAGGATGAGTATGAGGGTCATTGTGTCCGCCCAGCGCTCCGGTTCAGCCGAGGCGCTCAGCGCCGTGCGCTGCAACCGGTGGATGGCCGCTGGACTGCGGACCAAGGCACAGAGTCGGCACCGTGAGCTGCGTGAAAAGATGCGGCGATGCAACGAAATGATCTGGGGTAGCCGCTAAACAAACTCACCGGAAACACTTTGCCGCGCGACACGAACGTTCGTAGCAATCTCATTCAGATGAACGTCTCCCGTCCCGCAGCATCCACCCCAGATGTCCATGTGAGGGTAGCGGCGCGCAAGAGTTCCCATGAGCTGGCCAAGCTCTACCGGGTCACCTTCCTCGAGATGGCCGAGTTTGCAGAGCGCGATCTTCTCCATCTTCGATGCATTCGGTCGCAATCCTCGTACGCGCTCAATCCAGTCGCCCGGTTCTATACCGGGTTCGAACTCAACGGGATGCGAGCAATTGATGGAAAAGAAAGCCGGCGACCGCTCTGTCGCCGCGTCAATGGCCTCGATAGCCTCCGCAATGCTTGGTCCGGACTTCAGCTTTGACGTGTCGTCCACAGTGAGCGAAATCGCGAGCGGGACGCCAATCTTGGCAGCGGCACGTGCGACGCCAACCGACTCGGGCACGTTGTTGAATGTAAAAGCCCACGCAAGGTCAACGTCCGCCTCCTTTAACGTCGCAAGCTGTACAGAGTGGTAGTCCTCGGCCTCGTCCTCGGTGATCGCGCGATTGAGCTGGTAGGCATCACCGCGCGGGCCGATAAAGCCCTGCACCAAGATCTCTGGAATGTCCGTGACGTACTCGCCCGCCAGTTCCCTGAGGAAAGCGATCGAGCGGTGGTTGGCTTCGGCCAAACTGTGGGGCGAATATCCGAGCAACGCGCCCCAATCCGGGCTTGCACGATAGTCCAAGCCACCCATCAGCGCGGACATATGGTGCTTCGCCGCCACGTCTAGATACCGACGATACATTCCGCGCATCGCAGCCACTGCGTCTGGATTGTCTAGCAGCGGGAACATTGCAAAATGGGGTAGCTCAAACCCCCATTTGTACATCATTTCGGTTTCGATTCCGCCTTCCGTCAGGTACAACATTCCGTCTCGCCGAGCTGGAAAAATCTTGTGATCCGTCACCTTCGTCTCCCTTTGACTCCGCAGAGGTTAATGGCCTGAATCGAGAGGCGTGTCATCGCGCCCCCGTATGCCGCATAACGTGTATTGGACAGACCCGCATAAACACGCAAATGCGGCGAGAGGGTCTGAATGACGTGGCTTGGGTGTCGCAGCATGCCACGAGTCTAGGAGGTGCGACATGACGCGCTAGAAACGGTACTCGGCGTTGGATGGGCCTGCCGAAGAGCCAATGCGGCTCGGATGCTGTCTCAGTTGCGCCCGCGGAGAGGTGACGGAGGGACTGTGCCGAAAACAGCCAGAGTGTGCATGGTCAACCTTCGAGGAGGAGGCCGGACGGGCCTGGGCGCCGGCGGAGCCGACCCTCTGGCTTTCATGTCGATGGTATGCCGTCTCGAGGGTTGCCCGGAGACGCTCGCCGGCCCGGCGCCGATCGGGAAACGCGGGCCATGCGGCGGGCTCTCGCCCGGTTCAGATTCCAGCCGCCGGACCGCCTCTCTGCGCATGCCCCAGAGAGTCCTATCCAGGCCGCCGCGCTTCGATGGCTTTGACGATATCGAGGTAGACGTTGGTTTCGCGGCGTAGCTCGAAGCCGGCACGTACGACATTGTTGACCGTGTCACGATTCAGGTCGGGGCCGATGCGACGGGTGATGAACGTCATGACATCCTGGAGCAGAGCGATTGGTCCGATACGGCTACGCACGTGTTCGAACATCAGGAGCCGGCCACCCGGCTTGAGGCAACGATACAGCTCGCGCAAACCACGCAACGGATCGGGGACCGAGCAGAGCGTGCAGGACGTCACGGCCGTATCGAAGGTAGCGTCGGCAAACTGGAGAGCCTGCAGGTCCATCACCTGTAGCGTGAGCGAGCCGGGGTATGCTGCCGCGCGGTCGCGGGCTTGCTCAATCATGCCGGGGCTGATGTCGATCGCCGTGATCGTGAGGCCGGGTCGAAAGTGCGGAAAGTCGACGCCCGTGCCGGCGGCCGCCATCAGGCAACGTCCCTCCATCTCGGCGAACAGCCGTTGCTTGGCAGCGCCGAAGCGCCGCTCCTCGCCCCAGGTGAGCAAACCGTAGGTGCGACTGGTGCGATCCCATTTGGCCTGAAGAGCAAGATCCATGCTCAGTCTCCTCAGCGAGTCAGGACGGATAAGCCGGGACGCGCCCGCGCAAAGCACGATCGTACAGGTGCGTGGCCGCAATCATCAGAATGCCAAAGCCGACACCAATGCCGACGGCGTGACCAAGCGATCCCGTGTGCGCTTGCATGCTGTCGCGCATCGCGAAGAGCATCCCGCCATACATGCCGATCAGGCTGCCCGGAATCATCGCGTGGAACATGCCGAGTGCCGGCGTCAACAGTAGGCCGATCGCCAGGTGCAGGATCATGCCGACGATCATTCCGATGATCATCGCAACGACCATGTCCGTGTCCGGGCTCACCAGACCGCGAACGGCCGCCGCTGTCGCGCCGCCGATCAGCGATCCACCAACATAGTCGCCGACGGCGAAGAGGGCGTTCTGCATCCGGTTGGGGTTCATGGGTTGAGCTCCTCGGGAGTTCGTGTGTGGGTGGGGGGTGGCGTCACCTGCCGGCTGGCAGGCTCCGCGCCTTCCAGATCGCGTACAGCGCCGGGTACACCAGGAGCTCGACACCGAAAGAGGTCACCAGACCTCCGATCATGGGAGCCGCAATGCGCTTCATCACGTCGGCGCCGGCGCCGCTGCTCCAGAGGAGCGGCGCAAGGCCGACGATCATGGTCAGCACGGTCATGAGCTTGGGCCGGATACGGTCGGCCGCTCCCTCGACCACCGCCTCGGAGAGGTCCGAAAAATTCCGCATGCGGCCCTCGGCCGTCCGCCGCGCGTGGACGAGGCGGAGGTAGAGCAGCATCACGACTCCGTTTTGCGCATCGAGGCCGGCCAACGCGATCACGCCGACCCAGACGGCCACGCTCAGGTTGTAGCCGAGCAGGTAGAGCAGCCAGACGGCGCCGATCAACGAGAAGGGAACGAGGCCGAGGATGAGGCCCGTCTCGACCACGGAGCCGGTATTGATGAAGAGCAGCAGAGCGACGAGCAGCAGGGTGAGGGGCACCACGAGGAGAAGCTGCGACCGCGCGCGCTCGAAGGCCTCGAACTGCCCGGCCCACTCGAGCCGTACCCCCTGTGGCAGCGTGACGTCGCGCGCCACCGCCTCGCGCGCCTGCTCCACGTAGTCGACGATGGGCATGTCGCCGACGTCCACGAAGACGATGCCGAGAAGCTGGCCGTCCTCGCTCCGGATCATGGGCGGGCCGGTCGCGAAGCGAATGTCGGCCACCTGCGCCAGCTGCACCTGCGCGCCCGCGGGCGTGGCGATCAGCATCCGCGCCAGCGTGTCGGGATCCTGTCGGAAGTCGCGTGCGTAGCGCACCTGGATCGGATAGCGCTCACGTCCCTCGATGGTCTCACTGACGGCCTCGCCGCCGAGAGCGGTCTCGATTACTTCGTTCACGTCGGCCACGCGCAGCCCAAAGCGGGCCGCGCGGTCACGGTCGATGCGTACGTCGAGGTAGAAGCCGCCCGTGGTGCGCTCGGCTACGGCGCTGCGCGTAGCGGGGAGCTTTCCAAGCGCCTGCTCCACCTCGATGGCGGCGCGTCCGATGGTTTCGAGATCCGGGCCGAAGACCTTGACGCCGAGCTGGCTCCGAATGCCGGTGGCTTGCATCTCGGTGCGCGTCTGGATCGGCATCCAGAAGATGTTCGGCATGCCGGGGTAGCGGAGCTTCTCGTCCATCTCGCGCACGAGACCTCCCCAGGTGAGGCCCTCGCGCCACTGCTCGACCGGCTTGAGCGTCACCGTGGTCTCGATCATCGAGAAGGGAGCGGGGTCGGTCGGCGAGTCGGCGCGTCCGATCTTACCGAAGACCCTCTCCACTTCAGCGAATTCCTTCAGCTCGCGGTCCATGCGCTGCAACACCTCGGCGGCGGCCGTAACCGACATTCCTGGCGTGCCGGTGGGCATGTAGAGCAGCGTGCCCTCGTTGAGGGGAGGCATGAACTCGCTGCCAAGCCGCAGGAAGGCCGGGATGGTGGCGGCCAGGCTCAGAATCGCGAGTACGACGAGGGCGTAGCGCCAGCGCAGGCCGAAACGCACCACGGGTGTGTAGGCG
>CAYGXT010000174.1:0-6460 GCA_964353695.1 uncultured Myxococcaceae bacterium | reverse complement strand
CCGCGGCGGGCCGTTCCCTTGAACAGCATATGCTCGTAGAAGTGGGCGAGGCCCAGCTCGCCGGGGAGTTCGTCGGCTGAGCCTACACCGGCCCAGATCTGTACCTCGGCCACGGGCGCCACGTGCAGCTCTCGCAGCAGCACGGTGAGGCCGTTCTCGAGACGTTCGCGCTGGAAGGGGAGATCGGACAAGGGAGGCCGAGGGTAACATCGAGACGTGGACGATCCCAGCCTCGGCGTCTACCTGCACGTGCCCTTCTGCGAGCGCATCTGCCCCTACTGCGATTTCGCGGTGGTGCGCGCGCGTCCACTCGCGGTCGAGCTCGAGGCGCGTTACGTCGCGGCCCTGCGGGCCGAGCTCGCCTTCCAGCGTGCGGGCTTCGAGGGGCGGCAGCTCGAGAGCGTCTATCTAGGAGGTGGCACGCCGTCGCTGCTCTCGGCGCAGTCCGTCGCGAGCCTGGTGGCCGCACTGAAGGCTGCCTTTTCGCGCGCCGGAGAGATCGAGGTGACGCTCGAGGTGAACCCGAGCACGCTCGAGCGCGAGCGGCTCCCGGCCTTCCGAGCGGCCGGCATCACGCGGCTCTCCGTCGGCATCCAGTCATTCGACGACACGGTTCTGCGTCGCCTCGGCCGCGCGCACCGAGCTGAGGAGGGGCGGCGTACGCTGGCGGCCGCCCGTGCCGCCGGCTTCGAGAACCTCTCCCTCGACCTGATCTTCGCCGCACCGGGGCAGGACGAGGCCGCGCTCGCACGCGACCTCGACGAGGTCATCGGCTTGGCTCCGGAGCACGTCTCGACCTACGGCCTCACCCTCGAAAGCGGGACGCCCTTCGGGCGGGCCGCGGGCCGCGGGCAGCTCCGGCTTCCCGACGAGGACGTGGCCGCGCGCATGCTGGAGGCGACCGGCGAGAGGCTCGAGGCGGCCGGCCTCGCACGCTACGAGATCTCGAACTTCGCAAGGCCCGGCTTCGAGTCACGCCATAACCGGCGCTATTGGGAGCGGCGCCCCGTGCTCGGGCTCGGCGTAGGCGCCTTTTCCAGCGAGCCGCCGGGCCCCGGAGCTCCCCACGGTTCGCGCCGCGCCAACGTTCGGGATCTCGCCCTCTACCTGGCCCGCGTGGAGCATGGTGAGCCGGCCGATGCTGCGCCGCGCGAGGTCCTCGATGCGCGAACGGCCCGCGGCGAGGCGGCCTTTCTCGCGTTGCGCACCGCGGGAGGGCTGAAGGCAAAGGCCTTTGAGGCTGAGTTCGGTGCGCTGCCGCGGACTTTCTGGGGCGCCGAGATCGAGGGCCTCGTTACTTCTGCTCTCCTAATCGAGGGGCCGGATGGCGATCTCCGACTTTCGCCGCGCGGGCTGTTCGTCTCCGACTCGGTCTTCGTGAGCTTCGTCTGAGTGCAAGCGAAGCGGGCCGCCAAAGCGCGGAGCCGAAGGCGAGCGTAGACTTGAGTGTGCTGGTTGACGCCAGGAGCAGCGGGTGGTAACCACACACCCATCGGATTTCGTTGAGGAATTTCATTGATCGACGAGTCTGGACTGGAGACCCGTGGCCGCCCTCCCGCCCTCACCTCCCGCCAGGGGACGGTGCTGCGGGCGGTCGTTGCGGCCTACGTGGGAGAGGCCTCTCCGATCGGCTCCCAGACCCTCGCCCGCGCACTGCCCGTTCATCTTTCGGCGGCCAGCATTCGGAACACGATGGTCGAGCTCACGCATCTCGGCCTGCTCGACCAGCCGCATACCTCGGCCGGTCGCGTGCCGACGGAGCTCGGCCTGCGCGTCTTCGTGGATGAGCTTCTTGCGAGCGTGCCCTTCGCCCCCTCCGACGAGCGCGCGCTGGCGGGGACGTTTGGCGACGTCGATCCCGATGACCTGATGCGCAAGGCCTGTGAGCTGCTCTCCTCGCGTACGCGGCAGCTCGGCTTCGCCATGCCGCCGCGCATGGAGCGAGAGCCGCTGCGGCACGTGAGTCTGGTCCGACTCTCGACCGAGCAGGTGCTCGTGGTGCTGGTGTCACAGAGCGGTGTAGCCCACCAGCGCGTGATCGAGGAGCCGGGCGGCGGCGACCAGAGCGAGCTCGACCGCGTGGCGAGCGAGGTCAACCGGCGCGTCGCAGGCCGCACCCTCGCCGACGTGCGGGAGGTGCTCGCGCGCGAGGCGAAGCAGCTGCGCACCCAGGCGGACCGCCTGCGCGCGCGGGCGATCCGGCTGGCCGCGCTCGCTCTCGAGCCCGCGGGTCTCGCGGGCGTCGATCTAGTGATCGGGACGTGGCTCGCATTGCTCGATCAGCCCGAGTTCAAGGATCCCGAGCGCGTGCGGGCGCTCTTCGAAGCCATCGAGACCAAGGAGCGGCTGGTGACGATCCTCGACAAGATGCTGGCGGCCCGCGGCGTTCAGGTGGTCTTCGGCCGAGAGCTCGCCGAGCCGGCGTTTCGCAACTGTGCGCTGGTGACGGCGACCTACGGCGAGGGCGAGGCACCGCTCGGCATGCTCGGCGTGTTGGGGCCGAGCCGCATGGATTTTGCCCGGGTGATCCCCCTGGTGGGGACCCTGTCTCGCCTCGTGACCCGGAGGTTCAGCGCTTGAGCCGGGGCGGGCCGAGCAGCGACGATCCCGGGGCGAAGCGCAGGCTGGGAGCCGAGGAGCCCGAGGGATGGGAAGCCGGGGCCGAGGAGGCCGGCGGCCATCTCTCCCCGAGCAAGGAGCTCGAGCAGGCGCTGCGCGAGGCCACCCAGGCGGTGGAGGCCCGCTCGGCCGCCCGCGCCTCTGCCCCCGGGTCGGAGCCCGGGGATCCAGCCTCCGGGGAATCCCCGGGCAAAGCCCCGGATGAGCTGGAGCAGGCTCGGTCCGAGCTGGCGGAGATCCGCGATCGCTGGATCCGCCTCAACGCCGATTTCGAGAACTTTCGCCGGCGCGCCCTCAAGGAGCGCGAGGAGACCTACCGGTTCGGCCACCAAGATCTGGCTAAGGATCTGCTGCCCGCGGTCGATAACCTGGAGCGTGCCATCGACGCCGCTCGAAAGAGCGGAGTCGGGGACTTGGAGAGTCTTCTGCAGGGCCTCGAGCTGGTGCAGCGAGATATCGGGTCGGTGCTCGCCAAGCATGGCGTGATCGAGATCGAGGCACTCGGGCAGCCGTTCGATCCATCGAAGCATGAAGCCCTCGCCCAGATTCCCGACGAATCGGTGCCGCCGAATACGGTCGTACAGGTCTTGCAAAGAGGTTATTGGCTGCGTGATCGGTTGCTTCGTCCGGCGCAGGTGATGGTGTCGAAGTTGGGGGATGCGGGTCTGGCCTGACGCCCCCTTCGAGTGGGAGACGGGCCCATGGGTAAGGTGATCGGGATCGATCTCGGCACGACGAACTCGTGCGTCGCGATCATGGAAGGCGGCACGCCGATCGTGATCGCCAACGCCGAGGGCGCGCGTACGACGCCCTCGATGGTTGCCTTCACGGCCTCGGGCGAGCGCCTGGTCGGCCAGATTGCCAAGCGGCAGGCCGTCACCAATCCCGACCGGACCATCTTCGCCGTCAAGCGACTGATCGGCCGCAAGCTCGAGAGCGAAGAAGTCGGGCGCTTCAAGGAGATGGCGCCTTTCCCGGTGGAGGCCGCCGAGAACGGCGACGCCCGGGTGAAGATCGAGGGCCGGCTGCTCTCGCCGCAGGAGATCGCGGCCCACGTGCTCTCGAAGATGCGCGAGACCGCGGCTGACTTCTTGGGCGAGCCCGTCGTCGATGCCGTGATCACGGTGCCGGCCTATTTCAACGACGCGCAGCGACAAGCCACCAAGGAGGCCGGGCGCATCGCGGGCTTGAACGTGCTCCGCATCCTGAACGAGCCAACCGCCGCCGCGCTGGCCTACGGCCTCGGCGAGTCCAAGAGCCGCAGAATCGCGGTCTTCGATCTGGGCGGCGGCACCTTCGACATCTCGATCCTCGAGCTCGGGGAGGGCGTGTTCGAGGTAAAGAGCACCAACGGCGACACCTACCTCGGTGGCGAGGACTTCGACCAGCGAATCGTTTCGCACCTGATCGAGACCTTCCAGGCTGAGACGGGGATCGATCTCAAGAGTGACAGCATGGCGCTGCAGCGTCTCAAAGAGGCGGCCGAGCGCGCCAAGCACGAGCTCTCGTCGTCGCTCGCGACCGACATCAACTTGCCCTTCATCGCGGCCGACGCCTCGGGGCCGAGACATCTCAACTGCTCCCTCAGCCGCGAGAAGCTGGAAGCCTTGGTCGCGGATCTCGTTGCGCGTCTCGAGGAGCCGTGCCGGATCGCCATGACCGACGCGGGATTGCAGCGCGATCAGATCGACGAAATCGTGCTGGTGGGCGGCATGACGCGCATGCCGCGCATCCAGGAGAAAGTCTCCGAGATCTTCGGCAAGAAGCCGCATAAGGGCGTCAACCCTGACGAGGTGGTCGCCATCGGCGCCGCGATCCAGGGCGGCGTGCTCACCGGCGAGGTCGGCAACGTGCTGCTCCTCGACGTGACGCCACTGTCGCTGGGCGTCGAGACGCAGGGCGGCGTCTTCACCAAGATCATCGAGAAGAACACCACCGTGCCGACGCGGCGCAGCCAGGCGTTCTCCACCACCGAAGACAACCAGAACGTCGTACGGGTGCACGTGCTGCAGGGCGAGCGCGAGATGGCCGTCGACAACAAGACCCTCGGTCGCTTCGAGCTCGTGGGCATCCCGCCGGCGCCACGCGGCGTGCCGCAGATCGAGGTCACCTTCGATATCGATACCGATGGCGTGGTGAAGGTTTCTGCCAAGGATCTCGGCACCGGCCGGAGCCAGGCGGTCCAGGTCACGGCCTCGAGCGGCCTGACCGAGGCCGAAGTGCAGCGCCTGCTCGGAGAGGCCGAGAAGAACCTGACCGCAGACCAGCAGCGACGCCAGCTCGCCGATCTCAAGAACCAGGGCGACGGTCTGATCTACTCCACCAAGTGCACGCTGGTCGAGTTTGCCGAGCAGATCAGTGCCGAGGAC
This sequence comes from uncultured Myxococcaceae bacterium, assembly GCA_964353695.1. GTDB lineage: Bacteria > Myxococcota_A > UBA9160 > UBA9160 > UBA9160 > MYXO. The sequence goes on along the minus strand of CAYGXT010000174.1, from coordinate 1,472 downwards.
CGCAGCGCCCTCGAGGCCGCCGTGGAGCACGCCAGCAAAGCGCTCTCGGGCAGCGACCTCGCGGAGCTCAAGTCCGCCGTTGACGACTTATCGGCCCTCTCCTACAAGATGACCGAGCGACTCTATGCCACGCTCGGTGGGAGCCCGTCTAGCTAGCGCCCGGCTGGTCTGCGGCCACCCGCCCTAGACTTCGCCCGAGGCCCGCACTCCTTGTCCAAGCGCGACTACTACAAGGTCCTGGGCGTCCCTCGCGACGTCGCCGATGGTGAGCTCAAGAAGGCCTATCGCAAGATCGCGCTCGAATCTCACCCCGACCGCAACCCCGACGACCCTGCCGCAGAAGAGCGCTTCAAGGAGGCCTCCGAGGCGTACGCGGTGCTGTCCGACGCGGAGAAGCGCCGGTCCTACGACCGCTTCGGCTTCGTCGGCGCCGGCGGGCCCGCCGGGCCAGGCCCCGATTTTGGCGACCTCGGCAACTTCACCGATCTCTTCAACGATCTCTTCGGGGACCTCTTTGGCCAGCGCCAGGGCCGCGGCCAGCGCCGAGGCCGCGGCCAGCGCGGGGCCGATCTCCGCTACAACCTCGAGATCGAGCTCGCTGAGGTCCTCTCGGGCATCGAGTCCAAGATCCAGATTCCCAAGATGCGACCGTGCAAGAAGTGCGACGGCTCGGGCCTCAAGCCCGGCACCTCGCCGGAGCGCTGTACGCGCTGCCGCGGCACGGGTCAGCTCATGTTCCAGCAGGGCTTCTTCCGCATCAGCCGGCCCTGCGACGAATGCGGCGGCGCGGGCGAGAACGTGAAGCACCGCTGCACGGACTGCCGCGGAGCAGGCCGCGTCGAGGGTTCGCAGACGATCCAGGTCAACGTGCCGGCCGGCATCGAAGAGGGCCAGCGTCTGCGCCTGCAGGGCGAGGGTGAGGCAGGCATCGCCGGCGGGCCGCCGGGCGACCTCTTCGTTGCCATCTCGATCAAGCCTCATCCTTTCTTCGAGCGCGACGGCATGGATCTCCACTGCGAGGTGCCCATGCCCTTCGTGCACGCCGTCCTCGGCGCCGAGATCGAGGTGCCGACCCTCGAGGGCAAGGTTTCGCTCAGGGTCGCGGAGGGCACGCAGTCGGGCACTATCATGCGGCTGCGTGGCAAGGGGCTGCCTGCGCTGCGCTCGAGCGTGCGTGGTGACCAGCAGGTGCGCATCTTCGTCGAGGTGCCAACCAGGATCACCGAGCGCCAGCGCGAGCTGCTCGAGCAGTTCGCGGCAGAGAGCGGTCATGAGGTCTCGCCTCAGCACAGGAGCTTTCTCGAGAAGCTCCGAGACTTATTTGGCTAGAAAGGTCGTCGGCAACGCACTCCTCGTGCTGGCGCTGGTCGCGCTGGCATGTGCCACGGAGACTCCGCCTGCGGGGACCGGACAGGCGGAGTACGAGCAGGCGCTGACTGCGGCGCGTACGAGCCCCGATCAGGGCATCGCAA
>CAYGXT010000173.1:3209-6461 GCA_964353695.1 uncultured Myxococcaceae bacterium | reverse complement strand
CCCTCACGCTCAACCGCCCGGATCGCCTGAATGCCATTTCCATGCCGATGCTCGAACGGCTCTCGGAGCTCCTCGTGCAATGCGACCGCGATCCGGTCGTGCGCGTGATCGTGCTGACCGGCGCCGGCCGCGGCTTCTGCTCCGGCCTCGATCTCAAGGATCTCGCTGCCGGCAAGAGCATCGGCTCCGAGGTCGTTCTCGGCGTGGCCCGGTTCGATCTGCGCAGCGCGCCGCCCATCGTGCTGCACGGCGTAGACAAGCCGACGATCTGCGCGCTCAATGGCGCAGCGGCCGGCTACGGCATGGATCTCGCGCTCGGCTGCGATATCCGCATCGCCGCCGCCGGTGCGAAGCTCGCCGCTTCGTTCACGAAGCGGGGCGTGCTGCCCGAGAGCGGCGGCACCTGGCTGCTGCCGCGCCTGGTGGGCTGGGCGCGGGCCTGCGAGATCGCGTTCAGCGGCCGCACCCTCGACGCGAACGAATGCCTCGAACTCGGTCTCGTGAACCGGGTGGTGGCCGACGACCGGGTCCAGCAGGAAGCGCGCGCCCTTGCCGAAGAGATTGCGGCGAACGCTCCTCTCGCCGTGCAGGCCACCAAGCGCATGATGCGCCTCGGCCTCGAGGAGAGCTTCGAGGCCAACGTGCACCACGTCTTCCTGCAGCTGCTGCCGTTGTTTCGCTCGAAGGACTTCGGCGAGGGTCTGAAAGCGTATCTCGAGCGACGGGCGCCGAAGTTCGAGGGAAGATAGGAAACTCGGCTAACGCGTGCGTTGGCGTAGCCAGAGCAGCTCGAGATCGCGCACGATGGCGTGGAGTTCGTCGGGAGGTTCGAGGCTCCCGCCCTCGAGAACGTCCGGGAAGAACAGCGCGAGCCGCCGCCCGGAGCGCCTGCGTAGCTCGGCGCGCAACGTCAGCTTCGAGTCGCCGTGCTGGAGGGAGACCTGGATGTCGGCATCGCGTGGGATCTGGACGCCACTGCCCGGCGTCTCGATCAGGGTGCCGATCAGGCTGAGGTTGAGGGCGCGCGCATCCGCGACCTGCACGCCGTTCACGCGGAGCTCGAGTCCGAGGTCGGTGGGCTTGAGGATCGGCACGCGGAAGGCCATGCGGGGGTCACCCGCCGCGATCTCGCCCGGGATCTTGAGCATGAGCTCGAGGGCGCCGCCGGACATCTCGCCCGGCCGCACCGAGAGGACGGTCGCGATGAAGACCCGGTTTCGCTGCCCAAAGGAAATTGAGACACTACACTGTGTTGGAGGGAGAAGCTGCGGCGGCAGGTCGCCCTCCACCGAGAGTCGGAAGGCCTCTTCGCCCAGCGCGAGGAAGCGCGCTCGACACACGCTTTGGTCCTCGAGGGAGAGAACCAGAGCCTCGGCATTTGCCCGGCAGCAGGTCTCGATGACGCGTCGAACATCGTCGGAATCCGCAACGCGGCCGCCGGACTCGACGTCCCCGGGCCAGTCGTTCCGCGTCGGGGCATCCCCTCCCGAAACCAGACTCCACAGCCGACTCGCCATCGCGTCTCCGAGCCTCGTACTCGCACGACGTCGCGCGAGCCAGATCACGCTGCGCGGTCGACGAGCGTTCTCTCTTTCGGCGTGCCTGGAGCGCTGCTGAAGCTGGCAGCCGCCGACCGGGCTCGCCCGCGGGCGCGTCTCGGGTCTTCGCCGGAGCCCCTGGGGTCGATGTCACGGGGTCTGCGATGGGGCCTCCACTGCGGGATCGAAGCCGATCCAGGCGATTCCGGGCTCGGCTGCGAAGCGCTGCGCCATTACGCGCAGCGCTTCCGGGCTTTCGTCTGCGAGCACGAAACGCCGGCCGAGCTCGAGGCAGGCGGCGCCCGTAGTGCCGCTGCCGGCGAAGCAGTCGAGGACGAGGGCTTCCGGCCGCGAGGAGGCGGCGACGATGCGGCGCAAGATCCCGAGCGGCTTCTGCGCCGGGTATCCCGTGCGCTCGCGCCCGTTCGTCGGCACGATGGTATGCCACCAGACGTCGGTCGGGAGCTTTCCGCGGGCAGCCTTCTCGGGGGAGACCAGGCCCGGAGCCATGTACGGGATGCGATCCACGGCGTCGGCGTCGAAGACATGGCGCCCGGCCTCGCGAGCGTAGACCAGGATCGTGTCGTGCTTGGCCGGCCAGCGGTCCCGTGCCCGGCCGCCGTAGTCGTAGGCCCAGATGATCTCGTTCAAGAACTGCTCGCGCCCGAAGAGCTCGTCGAGCAGCAGCTTCGTCCCGTGTGCCTCGTGCCAGTCGAGGTGGAGGTAGAGGCTGCCGTGCCGCGCCAGCACTCGCCTCATCTCGGCGAGTCGCGGCTCGAGGAAGGCCAGGTAGTCGTCGAAGCGGTCGTCGAAGGAGCGCGTGGCGCCGCGCGAGGTCGCGTAGCGGCGGCCCTGGAAGCCCGTTCGATCTCCCTGCTCCGAGCGAAGCGTACTCAGCCGCGTCCGCTCTTGACGCTTTCCTGTGTTGAAAGGAGGATCGGCATAGACGAGATCGATGCTCCCGTCCGGGAGCGTTCGCAGCAGGTCGAGGTTGTCGCACAGGTGGATGCGGTGCCGGGCCTGCGCTTCCGTCACAGGAATATCCCCGCGATGCAGCCGGTCATGAAGCTCGAGAGCGAGCCGCCCACGATTGACCGCAGGCCCAAGCGGGCAATGTCGCCGCGCCGCGACGGAGCCATGCCACCGAGGCCGCCGAGCAGGATCGCGAGCGAGCCGAAGTTCGCGAAGCCGCAGAGAGCATAGGAGGCGATCACTGCCGAGCGGGGCGCGAGGCTTCCATCCCGGATCATTGCGCCGAGGTCGTGGTAGGCGATGAACTCGTTGAGGACGGTCTTGACGCCCAGCAGTGAGCCGACGGGTACGGCGTCCTGCCACGGCACGCCCATCACGAAGGCGAGCGGCGCGAGCGCCCAGCCCAGGAGCTTCTGCATCGTGAGCGCCTCGAGGCCCACGAGGCCTCCCAAAAGCCCGAGGCCGTCGTTCAGCATCGCGATTAGCGAGACGAAGGCCAGCAGCATGGCGCCGATGTAGGCGCACAGGCGCATCCCGTCGATGGCGCCGACGGCCGCAGCGTCGATCAGGTTCGCTCCTACGCGCGGCACGTCCAGGTGCCCGCGCCCCAGGGTGGCCGGTGTCTCGCGCTCGGGAACCATCACCTTCGAGATGAGAATGCCGGCGGGCGCGGAAAGCAGGCTGGACGTGACGAGGTGGCCGGCGTAGTCGCCGCCGCCCAGCATCTGGACGTAGACGAGCA
>CAYGXT010000173.1:0-3199 GCA_964353695.1 uncultured Myxococcaceae bacterium | reverse complement strand
CGGAGCCCGCGATCGACGCCATGCCGACCGTCATCACGCAGAACAGCTCCGATTCGGTCATTCGCTCGAGGTAGGGCTTGATCAGCAGGGGAGACTCCACCATGCCGAGAAAGACGTTCGCCACAGCCGAGAGGCTCTCGGCGCCGGAGGTCCCCATGCTGCGCGCGAGGGCGCGCCCGAGCAGCTCCACCACGGGCTCGACGACGCGCAGGTGGTAGAGGATCGAGAAGATTGCGCCCATGAAGACGACGACCGGCAGCACGTTCACCACGAAGGAGAAACCGGTGGTGGCGAGGCCGCCGAAGACGAACTGCACGCCGGCCTGCGTATAGTCGAGGAAGACCGAGACCGCATCGTTCATGGCCACGAAGAAGAGGCGACCGGGCGTGGTGCGGAGCAGAAGCAGGCCGAGGGCGAGCTGGATCACGAGGCCAGTCGCGATGGTCCGCCAGGGGATCCGCCGGCGATCGCTCGAGAAGAGCCACGCGACGGCGATCATCACCATGAGGCCGAAGGCCGAAAGGAGCCGGAGGCCGAGATCGGTCATGCGCCAGCCCGGACGGCGCGCGCTCCGGCTCCGGAGACCGCCGCCACGAGCGCGCACGCAGCGGCCTCGGGATCTGCCGCTCCCGCCACTGCCGAGATCACCGCGACGCCCGCCGCGCCCGCCTGCACGGCCTGCCTGGCCAGGGTCGCATCGATGCCTCCGATCGCCACCAGGGGTCGTGGCGCCACCAGCGCTACCGCCTGCGAGAGCAGCGCGAGCCCGCGCGCGTCGTAGGCCGACTCCTTCGACGTGGTTCCGAAGACCGGTCCGAAGGCCACGTAGTCGCAGGGCTCCTCCCGCGCCGCACGCGCCTGCTCGAGCGTGTGCGTGGAGCGGCCGACGAGCAGGCGCCGGCGGGCTTCGGCCGGCAGGCTCGCGGGAGGCAGGTCTTCCTGCCCGAGGTGCACGCCGTCCGCGCCGCAGAGCAGCGCCAGGTCGAAGCGGTCGTTTACGAAGAAGAGCAGGCCGCTCGCCGCCGTCAGACGCCGGATCTCGACGGCAAGGCCCAGCGTCTCGCGGTCCGTGGCGTGCTTCGCACGCAGCTGCACCACGGCGGCGCCCGCAGCGCACGCCGCCCGGGCCTGAGCCAGCGGGCCGTGCGGCCAGCGCCGATCGTCGTCGGCAAGCACGTACAGGCCGTGTAGCCGAGGGCCGCTCGCCATCCGCCCGGGTTGTTTCATGCGCGCCCCGGGAGCAGGAGGCCGAGCTCCAGGATCTTCTTGCGCAGCGTGTTGCGGTTGATCCCAAGAATCGCGGCGGCTCGGATCTGGTTGCCGCCCGTGTGTGCGAGCACGGCCTCGAGCAGCGGACGCTCGACCCGGTCGAGGACGTGCTGGTAGAGGTCGCGCGCGTCGCTTGCGGCGAGCCCCGTCGCCACCTCGGCGGCCACGAGCGATTCGAGGCTCGCCACCCCGGGCGCCCTGCCCGCCGGCGCCGAGAGGAACGCGAAGTCGTCGGGCGCCAGCACCTCGCTACTGGACAGCACCAGCGCGCGCTTCACGGCGTTCTCGAGCTCGCGCACGTTCCCAGGCCAGGCATACGCTGATAGGTGTCGGCTCGTCTCGTCAGCGAGCCAGCGCGGGCCGGTGCCCAGCTCCTCCGCGTAGCGGGCTACGAAATGCTCGGCGAGGATCGGAATATCCTCGGGCCGCTCTCGCAGCGGCGGTAGCGCGATGGGCACCACCCGCAGGCGATAGAGGAGGTCTTCCCGGAAGCGGCCCGCTCGCACCTCGGCATCGAGGTCGCGGTGCGTGGCAGCGAGGATTCGCACGTCCACGTGCTCGGTCCGGCGCCCGCCCACCGGTGTCAGCTCGCCGCTTTGCAGCACCCGCAGCAGCTTGGCCTGGAGCTCGAGCGGCATGTCGCCGATCTCGTCCAGAAAGAGCGTGCCGCGGTCGGCCTCGCGGAAGCGGCCCGCGCGGGCCTCCACGGCGCCGGTGAAGGCGCCGCGCTCGTGGCCGAAGAGCTCGCTCTCCAACAGCTCGCGCGGGATGGCCGCGGCATTGAGCGCCACGAAGGGAGCCTCGGTGCGTGCACTGGCGGCGTGGAGCGCACGCGCCACGAGCTCCTTGCCGGTGCCGCTCTCGCCCGTGATCAGGACCGGCACGTCGCTGCTCGCCACCTTGCCGATGGTCTTGAAGATTTCGAGCAGTACGGGGCTCTTGCCCACGAGGCGCTCGCCGGGGCTCGCACGCTGTGCGACCTCGCGCCGCAGCGCGCGTACCTCGCGCTCGAGGGCGCGGGTGCGGCGCGCCTTCTCCGTGAGTGCCGTGATCTCGGCCAGCCGGAACGGCTTCACCAGATAATCGAGGGCGCCGCGCTTCATGGCTTCGACGGCGTTCTCCAGCGTATTCTGCGCCGTGATGATCACGACCGCGGTGTCGCGGGCAATGTTTCGCGCGCGGTCGAGCAGCTCCAGCCCCGAGAGGCCCGGCATCCGCACGTCGAAGAAAGCAATCTCGAAGTGCCCCTCGCCGAGCGCCTCGAGGGCGGCGTCGCCGTTGTCCACGTCCACGACATCGAGGCCGGCGTCCTCGAGAGCCTCGCGCAGCACGAAGCGGATCGAGGGCTCGTCGTCGGCAACGAGAGCTCGGGGGCGGGGTGTCTCGGTCACGTCGAGGCTCCGGCCGGCGCGCGGCGGAGCGGAAGAAAGACGCGCGCCAGCGTGCCCTGTCCCGGCGTGCTCTCGATGCGGAGATTGCCTCCGTGCCGCGTTATCCAGTGCTGTGAGAGTGCGAGGCCAAGGCCCGTGCCGCCGGGCCGCGTGGTGAAGAAGGGCGTACCGAGGCGCTCCAACACCTCCGGCGCGATGCCCGGGCCGCTGTCGCGGAGCTCGATCAGCACCGTGGCCACGGGCTCGCCGTCGGCGCCGGCCAGACGATGCTCGAGCGTCATGCGCGTCGAGATCGTGAGCGTGCCGCCGTCTTCCATCGCCTGCAGCGCGTTTTGCCCGAGGTTGAGGAATACCTGCGTCAGACGGTCGGCGTCGGCCGGGATCTCGGGCAGCGACGGGTCGAAGCGCCTCTCGACGCGGCAGTGCGTCCCGATCGGGTCATGCGCGAGCAGGTCGAGCACGTCGTCGAGAATCTGGTGAAGATTCACGGGCGCGATCCGAAGCGCGTCCCCCCGCGCGAAGACCATGAGATCGTCCAC
>CAYGXT010000172.1:0-6470 GCA_964353695.1 uncultured Myxococcaceae bacterium | reverse complement strand
ATCCTGCTGGCCGAGGACAGCCTCGTCAATCAGCGGCTCATCCTATTCCACCTCCGGAAGGCCGGGGCCGAGGCGGATGTGGCGGAGAACGGACTGATCGCGCTCGAAATGCTCGACGAATCCGCCGCGAACGGGCGGCCCTACGACCTGCTGGTGACCGACATGCAGATGCCGGAGATGGACGGGTACGAGCTGACGCGGTCGCTCCGGCGGCGAGGCAGCACACTGCCGATCATCGCCCTCACGGCACACGCCATGGCCGAAGACCGTCAGAAATGCATCGATGCCGGATGCAACGACTACGCCAGCAAGCCGATCCACAAGGCCGCCTTGCTGGAGACGTGCGCAAAGTGGATCGGCAAGGCCGTCGGCAAGCAAGCGGAACAGGCAGCCTGGTAGAGTCAGCGCTAGCGTTCCATCTCTCGCTCTCGAGCCTGCTCATGATCTCGATCCAGAACGTGTTCGGCCGTCGCACGTGGAGCCTCAATGGCCGCTGGCACGTGATCGTGGATCCGTACCGTTCGGGAGCGCAATTCCTCGGCTTCCCCAACCCGCGCGGCTTCCACCGCAATCTGTCTCCCCGCGACGACGCGCGCATCGAATACGACTTCGCGCACTCGCCCACGCTCTCGGTGCCCGGTGACTGGAACAGCCAGGATCTGCGCCTCCTGCTCTACGAGGGCACGCTCTGGTATCAGCGCGCGTTCGAGGCGCACCCCGCAGCGGGGCGGCGCAGCTTCCTCCACTTCGGCGCGGCGAACTACGAGGCCCAGGTCTGGGTCAACGGCGAATCGGTCGGCGGCCACGTGGGCGGCTTCACACCCTTCGATCTCGAGGTCACGGCTGCCTTGCGCACCGGCCAGAACGTCCTCGTCGTCTGCGTCGACGACACCCGCCGGCGCGACGGAGTGCCGGCCCTCGATACCGACTGGTGGAACTACGGCGGCCTCACCCGGGACGTATGCCTCGTGGACGTGCCCGAGAGCTTCCTATGCGACTACCGGGTCGGTCTCGACGGGGTCGAGGTCCAGGTGGACGGCCCCGCGCCCGAGCAGCGCGTCCGGGTCAGGATCGATGAACACGAGATGGAGCTCGTGACCGACGCCCACGGTGTCGCGCGGGCGTCCCTACCCTTCGCCCCCGAGCGCTGGTCGCCGGAACGTCCGCGTCTCTACGACGTCGTTTTCGCCTACAACGACGAGGTCGTGCGCGACCGGATCGGCTTTCGCACGATCGAGACGCGAGGCTGCGAGATCCTGCTCAATGGCGAGCCGGTCTTCCTGCGCGGGATCAGCATTCACGAAGAGGCGCCGCTGCGCGGCGGCCGCGCGCACGGCGTGGATGACGCGCGCCTCCTTCTCGGCTGGGCGCTTGAGCTCGGCTGCAACTTCGTCCGGCTCTCGCATTACCCCCACGACGAGCCCATGGCGAGGGTCGCCGACGAGCTCGGTCTCCTCGTCTGGGAGGAGATCCCGGTCTACTGGGAGATCGACTGGGAGAGCCCGGTCGCGCTCGAATGCGCGACGAGTCAGCTTCGCGAGCTGATCCTGCGCGACCGAAACCGCGCAAGTGTCGTCTTCTGGTCGCTCGCGAACGAGACGCTTCCGAAGCCCGCACGCCTCGAGTTCCTGCGCTCGCTGGCACGGACGGCGCGCGCCCTCGATCCGACGCGGCTGCTGACGACGGCGCTGCTCACGATGCCCACCAGCGACCGCAGGATGCGTATCGATGATGCGCTCGGCGAGATCGTCGACGTGCTCGCCGTGAACGAGTACTTCGGCTGGTACTACGGGGAGCCGGAGGGTGTGGTCTGGGAGAGCGTGTTCGAAAAGCCGCTGGTGATGAGTGAGCTCGGCGCCGACGCGCTCGCCGGCCAGCATGGAGACGCCGGCGAGCGCTACACTGAGGAGTTTCAGGCGCGCTTCTACGAGCGACAGATCGCGATGCTCGAGACGATCCCGTTTCTGCGCGGTCTCTCGCCCTGGATTCTGCAAGACTTCCGCTCTCCGCGGCGGAATCTCCCCGGCATCCAGGACCACTACAACCGCAAGGGTCTGGTCTCCGAGCGCGGGCAGCGCAAGCTCGCCTTCTCGGTGCTGCGCGCCTACTACGAGCGTCTGGCAGCGAAGAAAAACTGAGCGCTCGGCCTCGTAACGGTGTCGATGCCGCTACGGCTCTCCGCAGAACACAGGCGCCTAGTTCTGGCCGCTGTCCTCGTTGGTCATCGAGGCCTGGTCTTGATCGCTCACCGGCTGCCACGACTCGTCGGGATCGAAGCGCGTGATCGCGGCCACCGTAGCTGCTGTGTTCGGGCCGAGGTCCTTCTGGTAGACCACTCCCTCCTGATTCACGAGGAACGTCATCACACCCGTGACGTCGTAGGTGGCGGGACTAGCGATCAAAGCAAAGCCGCCGATCATCTGATTCCTGGCGACATAGCTGTAGGCGCCACCCGGTGCGTGTGGGCCCTGTCCGTCGAGGATGCGGAATAGGTAGCCGTGGAACGGATACGGCGTGCCCGCCTTGCCCTTCTTATATCCCTCGGCGCGCGCCTCCACGAAGCGCGGGCCGAGCGGGCTCTCCGGCTCTCCATCTACCGTCGGCCAATAGAGCCCGTCGCGCTTGTCGGGCGAGCTCAGGAACCGGCGCGCATAGTGCAGGAGCGGCGCGTCTTCCGGGTTGCGCCGATAGTATTCGCGCTGCGCGTCGCCGTAGGCGAGAGAGGCCTGGATGGCCGACAGCTCGTTGCGCCCGATGCGCCTGTCAATCAGCTCCTCCTGACCCGCTGAAGTGTCGAAGCGCCAGCCGGCGGCATCCTTAACGATCGGGATGAGGAACGGGAACTTGTCGCCGCCCGTCTCGAGGATGGCTCTGGCGTCGCCATCCCGCGCGAGCGCGTGCGCGGCTTCGTAGCGCGCAACGAAGTCGTCGAATCCCTGTTGATCCGCGACCATGTCGCCGGAGTCGACCAGCGGCTTCGAGCCGGGTCCCAGGATCGCGAGCATCGCGTTCACGTCGTAGGCCTTCGCGGCCGCGACGAGCGCGTCGGCGGCCGTCTCCGGCGACTCGAAGGACTGCTGCATGGCGGCGTTCTGCGTCGCGGCCTTCGCCTTCGCTGCCGTGGGCGCGACAATCGCGCTGCCTGCAACGAGCGACGCGGCAACGCCGAGCATCCAGAAACGGCGAACGAGCCTCTTCATCGCGATGCCCTCCGAGGCTTCGAGGTCTGTCGCTCGAGGAACGGTCCGACTCGAACTTTCGTTGACCCGGGTCATCGGCCCCGTCCCCCGCCGCCACCGCCACGCTGACCTCCACCACCACCTGCGCCACCACGCTGGCCCCCACCGCCGCCACCCGCCCGTGCGCCCCCGCCGCCACCCCCGCCACGATTCGCGGCGGCGCTCTGCCGACTCGCGGCTCCGCGATTGGCGTCGTGTCGCACCTGCTGCGCGCCGCCACTGCGCTGGAAGGCCCCGCCGGGCTCTTTGCGGTTCATGCCCTGGCCCTTCCCGCCCGATCCGAGCCGATCGCCTGTGCCGGAGCGGCTGCCGATATCCTGCCGAGCGCCACCGCCCCCCGTGCCCTTGCCAAGATCGGGCCTGTTGCCGCCGCCAAGCTTGCCGAGGTCGTTGTTGCCACCGCCGAGATTGCCGCGGTCGGACGCTCCCCCCTTCGAGAGATCGCGACGGGCACTGGCACCGCCGTCTTGCGCGAGCTGTTGGCGCCCCTGCTCGGCGCGACCGCGGAACGCCTCGCGCGACGCCGCATTCCCCTGCTCGGCCTTCCCAAACCGCTGCTGGGTATTGCCGTCGCGATAGCCCACGCCCTTACGGTGCGAGGGATCGTGCTGCCACTTCCCGCCCTGGTAGTTGTTCTGAATGTTGGTCCGGTTGTAGTTGTTGCTCACGTTGCGGTTGAAGCTGTTGTAGCGGTTGACGTTGACGTTGACGTCGCCATGCCCCCAGCCCCAGTGGCAGCCGCCCCAAAGCGCCGATCCCACCGCAAGGCCCACCCCGAAGGACAGGAGCGAAGCGCCAGCCACGTAGCCCGGCGGGTAGCTGGAATAGGGCCACGGGCCGTAAACAAGAGTCGGGTTGTAGGTCGGGACGTAGACGATCTGCGGATTCGCCGGCTCGATCCGGATGAGGGTCGGAGGTGCGCCCACGACGACCGTCGTCGTGGCCGGCGCCTGCTCGACGACGACGTTCTGCTGCTTCGTGCTCTCGAGCGTTCCCTGCGCCTGCGCCTTGGCGCGCAGCCTCTGCACGCCGTCCATCACATCGCTCTGCTGGGCGAGGAAAGCGTCGCCGAGCTTCTGCGTCCAGTCGAGCTTCTCGCTCATCATGTCGAGGACCTGCGGAAAGGTGACGAGCGACTTCACGCTATCGTCCCAGGTCTGGTCCTTGAGTGCTGCGTCGAGGGCATCGCCCTTCAGCTTCGCGTTGGACTTCGCCCAGCGCTGGGCCTCGACGACCTCGAGCGGATAGGTGGAGGCCATCAGCACCTGCGCGAGCAGCGAGTCCGGGTAGAGCGCGATCGGCGCGACGAGCTGCTCGATCTGCTCGGGCGAGAACGGATTCGCTCCCTGGACGTCCTGCGCCCACGCCGCACCTCCCTGCGGCAACGCGATCAGCAGCGCAATCAGTGTGGCGAGCGCGCGCGCGAGGAGCCGCCCTCCGCCGTTAATGTGTCGAGCCATATGTCCCCCCTACAGCCCTCGGTCGAGTAGATACTAGCCGCGCTGCTGCGATCAACGAAAGGTTTACCGTCGATCGCGCCGGGGAAGCGCCGGGTCGAGGTCGACACGACGCTCACCCAGAAGCGCCCGCTCTCGCCAGCCGAAGTGGTGCTCACGGTGGACGGCCAGGGTACGCGCGGCGCCTTCCGCCTCGCGCAATTCCGGGTCAGGCGGCACTCACGGCTTCTTGACCTCCTCGCGCGCCTCCTTCCGTTCGTTCTGCGTTTCGGCCACGAGCCTGTAGGCCACGTAGTACTTGTAGATGTTCGCGACGTAGCGAACCGGCTCCTGTCCCACTTCGCGCCCGGTCACGAGCTCGACGTTCCCGAACCACACGTTCGGGTCGAGCCCCTCCTTCGCGGCCTGCTTCCGGAGGCGGTCCATGCGGTTCGGACCGGCGTTGTAGGAGGCGAAGGCAAAGAGCGTCTTGTTGAGCGAATTGATGGCCGGGTCGTTGAAGTACTGATCGACGACCTGGCGCAGGTACTTGGTGCCCGCGTGGATGTTGTTCTCGCGCTGGCGGATGTCGCCGACTCCGAGCCCCTTCCCGGTGGCAGGCATCACCTGCATGATGCCGATGGCGCCCACGGGGCTCTTCACACTCTGGTCGAGGCGCGACTCCTGATAGCCCTGGGCGGCCATCATTAGCCAGTCGAAGTCGTACTGCTCGGAGTACTTGCGGAAGAGGGCGATCAGTTCGAGCAGCTTCTTGCGCTCGGCCTCGGAGTTCGCGCTCTTCACGTACTTCAGGTTCTTCAGGTACTCCTTGAACTTCTGGTTTCCGAAGGCGGTCCCCTTGCCGTGGGTCTTCGCGAAGTCGCTCACGACCGCGAGGAGCTGCGGGCTGTTCTTGCGGACCGCCCACGCCACCTCTCCGCCTTTTCGCACCGTCACGTCGGAGTGGAGCTTGATGTTGGGGAGCACCTGGGACCAGAACTCCGCCTTGTGGTTGTCCACGATCGCCAGCTCGATCAGGCCTGAGTTGAGCATCTGGAGGACGTCCTCATCCTCGATCTCCTCGGGTGCCTGCTCGATTACGACACCCGGCTTGCCCTGCTTCGAGAACTCTTCGTTCAGGTGCCAGAGGCTCTGGAAGTAGCTGCTCGACGGCCGCACGAAGATCTGCTTGCCCGATAGATCGTCCACGCTCTTGATCTCGGGCGACTGAGGTCCGGTAACGACGATCTCGGCCACTTCCGTGAGGTTCGGCGCAGCAAACTCGACGAACTTCTGGCGCTCGGGCGTGATCGTGAGGTTGGCGGCGGCGATGTCGCCTTGGCCGTTCACGAGCGCCTTCAGGATCTCGTTGCGGCTCACGGGGACGAACACCACCTCGATGTGGGGCGAGCCCTTCTTCCGCTTCTTGTTGAGCTCGTCCTCGAAGCCCCTCCCAGCGTCGTACGTGATCCCTCGCTGGGTACCCTTGTCCACGAAATACGCGGTCTGGCTCGGGACCACGAGGATGCGCACCCTGCGGCGCTCCAGCATGCCGTCGAGGTCTCCTGTGTAGGGTTTGCGCACGGACTCGGTGAACTCGGCGCCGGGCTTCGCGGCGGCCCGGGCCGGACCGCTCGGGAACGTGGGGAGGAGGACGGCTAAGGCGGCTGCCGCGACGAAACGAGGATCGGAAAGCATCGGGCGGGCTCCTCTCGGATCTGCGTGAGCAGGATAGGCCGAGCCTGCCTCCGGTCGCACCGATTTTCGAACATCGCCTCACGCGCTGGGGCCCACC
>CAYGXT010000171.1:0-6475 GCA_964353695.1 uncultured Myxococcaceae bacterium | reverse complement strand
ACGACTGCCTCCAGCCGCAGTACTCGCTCGTGTGCCGCCACATCGAGCGCGAACACCTCCCGCTCTGCCGCGAGGAAGGGATCGGCGTGATCCCGTGGAGCCCCCTGGGTGGCGGGATGCTCACCGGGAAGATTCGCCGTGAGAGCGGCCCGCCGGCCGGCTCACGTGCGGCGGTCGATCCCGAGATGCGCACGCGCTTCGGGAGCGAACGCAACCTGGCGATCGCCGACGCCGTGATCGGCGTCGCCAAGCGGATCGGCAAGACCGCGAGCCAGGTGGCTCTCGCGTGGACGGCGCAGCAGCCCGGCGTGACGTCGCCGATCTTCGGAGCCCGTACCCTCGAGCAGCTGGAGGATAATCTCGGCGCGGCAGACCTCGTGCTGGACACCGACGCGCTGCGCGCCCTCGACGAGGCCTCGGCGCTGGAGCTCGTCTACCCGTACGACTTCCACGCACGGGTACGACTCATGATGAGCGCGCAGGGCCTGGCGTAGACGCCAGCCTCATTGCCGGACGACGAGCGCGCCGCTGTCCAGTGGCGGGCCCGGCGGCTTCCTTCCTGCGAGCGCCTGCCTCGTGGTGCCGGCAGCGTATCCGAGCGCCCGTCAGCTCCTCGCGATGCGATGAGCACCCGCGGACAGGCGCCGAATGTCTCCGTCGCCGAGGTCGAGATCTACCGGGATCGGGCTCTGGAGCTCGACTTGCTCTGCGCTCGCGTCCACGCGGAGCAGGCCCGCCGGCGTCGGCACGGCCCCGCGCGCCCAGGCAAGAGGACCGAGGCGCGGCGCTACGCGCGCCACGCCGAAACCCGGCTCCGCGGGCGTCACGCCCAGCGTGCGTGTCGAGAGATCACGCGTCGGCGTGGCGCTCCAGGCGTGGCTGGTCGTGCCGCCGTACCACGTCTCCGAGAGAGAGGTGTCGCAGCGCGAGAGCAGCGCCAGCCAGTCGAGGCAGAGTGAAGGGATCAGATCCTCGCGGCCCGCCGCGCAGAGCGCGTCGTGCACGACGTAGCGATAGAAGGGCTGCGCACGCACCATCTGACGCTCCACATCCCACCAGGGTTCGGGCGGGCCGAGCACGAGATAGGGCCCGGCGATCCCTCGCTCCCCCTCGCGCGGAGAGTGGGCGTCGCCGTGCGCGCGCGACCAGGTCGCATGCACCAGCGCTGCCTCGTTGGTCATCGCCTCCACCAGCCGCGGAATTCGCACCGCGGGCGCAAGCCCTGCGACGATGCTGGTCGCCTGGGCGTGCTGGCTGGTCTCGGGCCGCCGCTCCCCGTCCACTACATGGTCGACGTAGAGACCGCGCTCGGGATCCCAGAAACGCTCGAACGCATCCAACACAGTTCGGTGTCTATCGCGCGCCCAGGCCGCGCGCCCCGCGTCCCCCATCCAGTCGCAGATCTCAGCGAAGTCGCGGAGCCCCCGCGCCCAGAGGGCGTTCAGAACCGAGCTGCGCCCGTCCACGGAGACGGAGCTCCAGTCGATGATGACCCAGCCCGTGACGTCCGTGAGCAGCCCGTCCGCAGCACGGAAGGGCTCGAACCAGCGCAGAACGCCCTCGGCCTGTGACAGCAGCCTGCCCACGGCTTCACGATCGCCGGTGTAGCGCCAGAGGTTGTGGAGGGCCCGAACCCAGTGGAGCGCCCAATCCGGGATGAAGCTCGTGTCGTGGCCCTCGATGTCTCCCGCCGCCGCCATCGGCAGCATGCCGTCGGGCCGCGGCGAAGCCGCCAGCACGACGTTGCGGGCCGCGAGGCGCCAGTCGGGGTTGGTCGCAAAGTCCACCATCTGGTGGACGACGAAGTCTCCAGTCCACGCTCGCTGCTCGCGTGTCGGGCAGTCGAGATAGGCGTCGTGCGAGCAGAGATCGACTGTGCGCCGGCCCGCCGCCCAGAGCGTGTCGAGGCGAGGATCGCTGCACGCGAAGAAGGGCCCCTCCGGCCTCGGGTGGAGGCGCTCGCGGAGCGCCAGCGAACGCAGGCGCACGGGGCCGTCCGCACGTATGGACAGCGCTGCGTAGCGTAGACCGATCGGGTCGAAACTCTCGAAACGGTCGCTGGCGCCACGCGCCACATAGCGAAAGCCCGAGTGCATCTCGTCGAAGTCCAGGCGGCCGTCTGCACGCCGAAGCTCGGCGGCGGCCAGATCGAAGCGCGCGCCGGCGGGCGCCTCCACCTCGAGCAGCGCCGTTCCGGAGACCACGCGCTCGAAGTCGAGCGTCAGCAGCGTGATCTCATCCGGCCTCGCAACGAAGCCAATCCCGGCGTCGCCAGTGGCGGCTTCGGCCTCGAACACGACACCCTCGAGATCGGCCTGCACCTGTGACACCGGATCCGACGACATTTCAGCGCCCTTGCCCCTGGCGATCGAGACCACGCGCGCGACGCATGTCTCGCCGCCCAGGAAACCCACCGGGCGCGGGAGCAGCGCGCCGTAGGGATGGCTCGGCGGCTCATGGCGGCCGCCAAAGCCGATATGGTTCGCGGCCAGGGCCACCGCGGGAGGCCAGCCGGCATCGTCGAAGCCGATCTCGCGCCAGTCCGCCGCGAGCCGCTGCGCATCAAAGCACTCTGCCGACATGCCCCCCACGCCGAGCGGACGCTGCCGCTCCCAGGCATCTGCCGCATGGGCCTTCCAGCTTGCATCACTGACGAGCCAGCCGTCGGCGCCGAGGCGCGCCTCGAACACGAAGGCGCCCGCGCCGAGCTGGAAGGTCGGCGGCAGCGGCGCCCACCACGGCGTGGCGAAGCCGTAGTAGCGGGCGAGTACCGCCAGCACGTTGCGCCCCGAGCGCAGGAGGGGTGCAAGATCGAGCTCGTCGTAGTGCAGCCGGCGGCCGTTCGCGCGCACGGGGCCGCGCGCAGCCTCGACGCCGTTCACCCAGAGCACATAGCGGGAGTCGGCCGTCATCCGGGCAGGGACCCGCTCGGGCACGCGCTCGAGATCCAGCGTGCGGCGCAAGCACGCGAAACGCTGGCTCTGCTCGGGATCGACCGTCGCGTGCAGCGCAGATAGCGTGCGGATCCTCGGCACCTCGCACCAGATCCAGCGCGCCCGCCAGCGACCGTCCGGGAATTCCGTTTCCGCCTGTTTTGCTCTCATATGGGAGGCCCCATCCGATCCGGCGGCGCTCGCCCGAGCTCGCGAGCTGCTCGCGGACCGAAGGGCATGATACCCGCCCCCGCCCGCAACGGCGGCCTTCGGCTACGCTTGCCCGCATGCCTCTCTTCGTGCTGATCGGAACCGACGGCCCCGCCGCGCGCGAGCAGCGCCCGGCCGTGCGCCCCGCCCACCTCGCTCACTGGCAGGCGCTGGACGAGGCAGGGCATCTGAAGTTCGGGGGGCCGCTGCTGGATGCGGCGGGACAGCCGCGGGGGAGCCTGCTCGTCTTCGAGTCGGACGACCTGGCCTCCGCCCGGGCACACGCCGAAGGGGATCCCTACGTGACGAGTGGCGTCTTCGGGCGCTTCGAGCTGCACGAGACGCGCGCCGTCTTTCCCTCCCACCATCCTCTTCGCTAGTGCGAGTCGACTAAAATTCGATGAACTCGTTCATCGAGTCCGAATGACGCGCCACTTTTCTCTGCGTCAGATTGACATTCCAAGAAGCGAAATGGGATATCGTGCGAGGGATTCGCAGCCGGCGAGCGATGGAAGGCCAGGAATAGAAATCACGCTGCATCTGCTTGACCTCGGATACCAACTCCTCTGGCAAGAAGTTGCGCGGATGGAAGTGGCAACACACCCCGGGCCATCTGTCCATGTTCGGCTCGTCGATGATGCGGCCCTCCGCCTTCATGTCGTCATACAGAGGCGAGCCGCGAAGCGGGACCAGGACGTTGAAATAGGCAGCGTCCACCTTGTTTTCATGCAGGAACTGTAGCGTCGTCCGAAACACGTCCTTGTCGTCCGTGTCGGCTCCCAGAACGAAATTGAAGGAATAGCTGACGTTCTTTTCGCGAAGAATGCGGACTACCTCGGCGTAGTTCGTCGCCTTGTTGAAGCTCTTGTTCATCGATTTGAGCGTATCCTGGCTGACGCTTTCGATCCCCATGTTGACGTGCAACAGACCGGAGCGCTTGGCCAGGTCCACAAATTTCGGATCGAGAGCGAAGTGCGAAGAAAACAAGGCGGACCAGCGCACCTTCAACGGAATCAGTGCCTCCATCAATTGCATGGTGCGGACCTTGTGGCCCACGAACTGGCTGGCCGCGAAAAACACGTGCCGGCTTCCGCAACGCTTGATTTCCTCGACCACTTCCTCCACCGGCCGATCACGAAAGCCGTAATCTCCATTCAATCGGATTTCCGCGCAGAACTCACACTTGTACGGACAGCCGCGAGAATGCTGGATGACGTACGGCTTGTAGAAGGCGAAGTTCTTGAAGTCCAGCAGATCCCAGCGTGGAGTCGGCATATTGACGAGGCTGGCAACCGTGTCCCGTTGATAGATCTGCTTCAATCGCCCAGCGGCCGCATGTTCCAGCATCTTGGGAAAGATCTCTTCGCCTTCGCCGATGCACACCGCGTCGGCATGCTGGGAGACCTCTTCAGCGTGGAATGTCACATGCGGGCCGCCCATCAGCACCGGGATGTTCCGCTCTCTGAACTTGTCAGCGATTGCGTAAGCCCGGAAAGACGTGACCGTTCTCACCGTGATCGCGACCACGTCCACGGGAGCGTCGTAGTCCGGCTCTTCGATCGCGTCGTCCACCAGAGTCACATCCCACTCTCGAGGCGCAAGCGCCGCCAGATAGGGCATGACCGCACCCACCAATCTTCGCTTGCGGATCCGGTAGGGAACCGGCTTCTCTTGCGAATAAAGGGGTGTCGGCTGGACAATCATGAGTCTGGGCATGAGGCTCCCCCTTGCTCGCCGCTAGTGGCGACCGCGGACTCTATGCTACTCGGGCCGATTCTTCCCCATCTCGGAACCCGATACAGGATGCGCGGGCTCAGCTCCGCAGCGGGGTCTCCGACGGCGGGATTCGCGAGGAATCGAGGAATATTGGGGACTTAGCCGCTGCTTGGAGCCAGCCGCCAACATGAAAACCTATTCCATCATCGTCCCCGCCTACAACGAGGAACAGCTGCTGCCGGCAACGCTGCGCGCCTTGCGCCAGGAGATGCAGCGGATGCAAGCGACGGGGGAGGTCATCGTAGTCGACAACAATTCGACCGACCGGACCGCGGACATCGCGGCGGAATCCGGCGCTCTGGTGGTGTTCGAGCCGGTCAACCAGATCTCTCGCGCGCGCAACGCCGGGGCTCGGGCCGCACGTGGCCGGTATCTCATCTTCGTGGACGCCGATACCGTGCCGTCGAGCGGACTCCTGCCGCAGGTGCTGCGCAATCTCGAAGACGGGAAATGCTGCGGCGGCGGCGCGCGGGTTTCATTCGCGGACGCGGAAGCGGGGCTCGGACGGACGCTCGGCGAGTGGGTCGTCAAGGTCACGCACGGGTTCGGAGTTGCTGGGGCCTGCTTTCTGTACTGTTCGAGGGAGGCGTTCGACGCGATCGGCGGCTTCAGCGAGAAGGTCTACGCCGGCGAAGAGATTTGGATCTCGCGCGCCTTGCGCAGGTGGGGACGGTCGCGCGGCCAGAGGTTCGAGATCATCGACGAGTACCCGGCGCTGACGTCCGCGAGGAAGCTGGCACACCCGTGGAAGATGCTCTTCGCGCTCCTGCTCTTCTCGTTGCTCCCGATCGCCTCGCGCTGGCGGGCGTTCTGTTTCTTCTGGTACGGCCGCCGCTGACCGGCAGCACGGTCTCGCATCAACGCGGATCGCTGCAGAAGTAAGGCCTGAGAGCCTGCGCTTCGAGTTTCCAGCGCCTCAGTACTGGGCTTATCGCACCCGTCTGATACAAATCAGCCGGTGACCACGGCCGCCTGTACCAGATCACCGATCCTCTGATGCCGCGGCGTGCTCTCTGTCTCGCGCATGAGCCCGGCCGACAGGTACGCGACGGTCAGATCGCGATCCGGATCCACCCAAAAACAGTTCGAGCCTGCGCCGAAGCCACCGTACGCGCGCGCTGAGGTCGACAGACCGAAGGGTGTCGGGAAGTCCGCACCTTCTCCGCGCACGAAAAAGCCGTAGCCAAGATAGGCCGGAAACACCGGCCAGCCGTTCATGCTGCGCGCAAAATCCCAGATGCCGTTCGGCATATCACCGGTCTGGTTGGTCGTCATCAAGCGGATCGTCGACGGCGAAAGCAGCCGCACTCCGTCCAGCTCACCGCCACGCCGGAAACATTCGGCGAAGCGATAGAAGTCGTGCGCCGTCGTCAGGCACGCGGCGGCAGGCATCTCGAAGTCTTCGCCCATCAGCGGCGGTACCGCCTCCAGCAGGTCGGGATCAAACATGTCCGGCCTCCGATCACGCGCCACCACCGGCACCCGGCGCGAAGTCAGGTTCGGGCGTGCGCCGAGGCTCGTGTCCTTCATGCCGAGCGGGGTAAAGAGATCTTCCG
>CAYGXT010000170.1:0-6489 GCA_964353695.1 uncultured Myxococcaceae bacterium | reverse complement strand
CGAGCCCCGAGAGCTTCCGCAGTGTCTTCGCCGCCCAGCCGGCACAGAACGCGCCGGCTCTCGAGGGCGAGAGCCCCGACGATTCCGACGCGGCCGCAAGCCCCGATTCCGAGGGTCTCTCGGGCGAGTAGCTGCGGAGGCGTCGCGGTCGGCTGGCTGTGCGAGGATTGCAGAAGAGCTGATCGAAAAGCCCATGCCGCCCTCGGGTAGAAGCCAGCGAAAGGATCCCAGCGTGACAGACTCCAGCGACGCCCGACGTCAGGTCGTTCAGGGCCGCAGCCGCATGACTCCGAGCGAGGCGTTGGTCGAGACCATGGTCGCGCAAGGCGTGACCGACGTCTTTGGGATCGTCGGCTCGGCCTACATGGATGCGCTCGATCTCTTTCCCGCCGCCGGCATCCGCTTCATCCCCACCGTGCACGAGCAGGGAGCGGCCCACATGGCGGATGGCTATGCGCGCGCCTCCGGCCGGCACGGCGTCTGCATCGGGCAGAACGGTCCAGGGATCACCAACTTCGTCACTGCGATCGCCGCGGCCTATTGGGCGCATAGCCCGGTCGTTGCCATCACGCCCGAGACCGGCAGCCTCAGCATAGGGCTGGGCGGCTTCCAGGAGACCGATCAGCTCCCGATCTTCTCGAAGATCACGAAGTTCCAGGCGCACGTGAACCACCCGAAGCGCATGGCCGAGCTGGCGGCCCGCGCCTTCGACCGTGCAGTGCTCGAGATGGGGCCCGCGCAGCTCAACATCCCGCGCGACTGCTTCTACGGCGAACTCGAATGCGAGATCGCCCGGCCGATACACATCGAGCGCGGCCCCGGCGGCTCTCGCAGCCTGGACGAGGCGGCCGAGCTACTCGCCGGCGCACGGTTTCCCGTGATCCTCTGCGGCGGCGGCGTCGTCATGGCGGATGGCTTGGATGCCGCGATTGCGCTGGCCGAGGCGCTCGAGGCGCCTGTCGCCACCAGCTACTTGCACAACGATGCTTTTCCCGCAGGCCATCGGCTCTGGTGTGGGCCTCTCGGCTACCACGGCTCGAAGGCCGCGATGAAGGTGATCCACGAGGCGGACGTCGTGCTCGCGCTGGGCTCGCGCCTTGGCCCTTTCGGCACGCTGGCCCAGTACGACTTCGACTATTGGCCGAAGACAGCGAAGTTGATCCAGGTCGACGCCGATCCCCGGGTGCTCGGCCTGGTCAAGAAGCCCTCGGTCACGATCTGCGGCGACGCGCGCGAGGCGGCGCTGGCCCTCTTTTCGCGGCTGCTGGGGCTCCGCCTCGCCAGCGCCGACAACCGCGACGAGCGCATGGCGCGCATCGGCAAGGCGCGCGCTGCCTGGGAGCAGGAGCTCGACGGCTGGCACTTCGAGAAGGACGCCTGGAGCCTCGAGGTCTCTCGCGGTTCGAAGCATATGCATCCGCGGCAGATGCTTCGAGAGCTCGAGAAGGCGATGCCCGAGCATGCCATGGTCTCGACCGACATTGGGAACATCTGCCAGATCGCAAACAGCTACCTGCGCTTCGAGAGACCGCGCAGCATGTTCGGCGCGATGATGTTCGGCAACTGCGGCTACGCCTTCCCCGCCATGATCGGCTGCAAGGTCGCGGCGCCGGATCGGCCCGCGCTCGCCTACGTCGGCGACGGCGCCTGGGGCATGAGCTTTGGCGAGATCCTGACCTGCGTGCGCGAGCAGATTCCGGTGACGGCGGTGGTCTTCAACAATGGGCAATGGGGAGCGGAGAAGAAGAACCACGTCGACTTCTACAGCAACCGCTTCCTCGGCGTGAACCTCGAAAATCCGAGCTTCGCGGCGGTCGCCCGGGCAATGGGCGCCGAGGGAAGCACGATCGCGAATCTCTCCGACGTCGGTCCGTCGCTTCGCGCAGCCTGTGCGGCGCAGAAGGAAGGCAAGACGACGGTGCTCGAGATGATGGTCACCCGCGAGCTCGGCGACCCGTTCCGCCGCGATGCGCTGCAAAAGCCGAAGCGCCTGCTGGAGAAGTACAAAGCCTGCGAGTGACTCCGGGCCTACCGCGCGGCGAGCAGCTCCAGCATGGCCTCGTGTACGCCCCCGTTGCTCGACACGATGCTGCTGCCGTCGGCCGGGAGCGGGCCGCCCTGGCGGTTGCTCACACGCCCGCCGGCCTCCTCGACCAGGAGCGCTCCGGCCGAAATGTCCCAGGCGTGGAGCTTCAGCTCCCAATAGCCATCGAGTCGGCCGCTTGCGACGTAACATAGATCGAGGGCAGCGCTGCCGTCGCGGCGCACGGCGCGCGCGCTCTTCACGAAGCGGCCGAAGTGGTTGAGGTTGTCGTCGAGGCTTTGGTGTACGTCGTAGGCGAAGCCGGTGGCGAAGAGGCCGCGTCCGAGCTCCGCCTCGCTCGAGACGCGGATCGGCCGTCCGTTGCGAAAGGCCCCGCCACCGCGTACCGCGTGATATAGCTCGTCCAGCAGCGGGTCGTAGACGACGCCCACCGTGCGCACGCCCTCGCGCTCGACGCCGATGGAGACGCAGAAGCGCGGATAGCCGTGGGCGTAGTTGACGGTGCCATCCAGCGGGTCGATCACCCAGCGCCAGCTGGCGCTCGCATCCTCACGGTTGCTGCCCTCTTCGGCGAGGATGGCGTCGGCCGGACGCTCGCTTTGAAGGGCCTCGACGATCAGCGCCTCGCAGCGCCGGTCCACATCCGTCACGAGATCGACGGGTGCGCTCTTGGTGCCGATGCTGAGCTCGGTCTCGTAGCGCTCGCGCTGGACGCCGCCGGCCTGCCTCGCGAGGCGCGTCGCCAAGGCGAGCGTGTCGGCGACCTCAGACATGGGATCCGCCTGCCGGCGGCGCCGCGTCGAGGCGGAACAGGGCCCGTGCATTGGCGGTGGTGATGCTCGCCACCTCTCCGGGGTCTCGCCCATGAGCCCGCGCCAGCGCTTCGCCCACGAGAGCCGTGTGGGCCGGCTCGTTGCGCCGCCCGCGAAAGCCCTCCGGCGCCAGCAGCGGCGCATCCGTCTCCACCAGCAGCCGGTCGAGAGGAAGCGCCGCTGCGACCTCGCGTAGGCCGCGGTCTCGCTTGAAGGTGAGGATCCCGGAGAAGGAGATGTGAAAGCCTATGTCGAGGGCGCGCCGTGCAAACTCGAGCGTACCCGTGTAGCAGTGCAGCACGCCCTCGAGCGAGCCGCGGCCCTCGGTGCGCCAGATCGCGAGCAGGTCTTCATAGGCATCGGGGCCGTCATCGCGCACGTGGATCGAGACGGGCAGGCCATGCTGCCGCGCCAGCGCCAGCTGCTCGGCGAAGACGGTACGCTGCACTTCGCGGGGCGAGTGGTCGTAGTGGTAGTCGAGGCCACACTCGCCGACGGCCACGACACGCGGCAGGGCCAGGCAGCCCTCGAGGCAGGTGCGCCCGGCATCGTCCAGCAGCGCCGCATCGTGCGGGTGGACGCCGACGGCCGCGAAGACGCGGGCGTCCCGTGCTGCGAGCTCCGCCGCTCGCAGGTTGTTCTCGATGCCGTAGCCCGAACCGATGGCGAGCATGCTGTCGACCCCGGCAGCGCTCGCGCGAGCGAGCACTGC
The DNA here is from genome assembly GCA_964353695.1 of uncultured Myxococcaceae bacterium. Taxonomy (GTDB): domain Bacteria; phylum Myxococcota_A; class UBA9160; order UBA9160; family UBA9160; genus MYXO. The sequence goes on along the minus strand of CAYGXT010000170.1, from coordinate 2,921 downwards.
CTCGCGGTCGGCGTCGAACTCCGTCGCCGTCAGATGCGCGTGGCTATCGAGCCACATCAGGTCTTGCGAGCCTCGAGCCGCGGGAAGAGGGGCTCCCCCTTGCGCGTCGGCGCTCCAACAGGGACGCCGCCCCAGCGCAGCGCATCGTCCGGGAGCCGGGCCGTCTCGAGCGCTCCCTGCATGCCGAGCCGCGAGAGGATCTCGGCGCAGGCGTCGGGCAGCACGGGCGCCAGCAGCAGCGCTACGATGCGCAGCACCTCGCAGCTGGCGTGGAGCGTGGTGCGTACCACGGGCTCGAGGGCGGCATCCTTCGCGGCCTTCCACGGCGCGCGCAGGTCCATCAGTCGGTTGGCGGCGTCCACCAGCCGGAAGATCTCTTCCAGCGCACGGTGCAGCTCGAGGTTTCCCACGAGTACGTCGACGCTCTTCGCGGTTTCGGCAGCCAGCGCGGCGAGCGCACGCTCGGGCTCGCCGATCGAGGCCTCGTCCGGCGCCGGCACGCGGGCTCCGGTGAAACGCTCGGTCAGGTTGAGCGTGCGCGAGACCAGGTTGCCCAGGTTGTTCGCCAGATCGGCGTTGATGCGCTCGACCAGGGCGGCATGGCGCAGGTCGGCGTCGAGGCCGAAGCTCATCTCGCGCAGCACCGCATAGCGGAAGGCCTCGAAGCCGTAGCGCTCGCGCATCGCGAACGGCGAGAGCACGTTGCCGAGGCTCTTCGACATCTTCCGGCCCTCGACGTTCCAGTAGCCGTGGACCGAGACGTGGTGCGGCGGCGCGATCCCGGCAGCCTTCAGCATGATCGGCCAGAAGATCGTATGAGGCTTGAGGATGTCCTTGGCGATCAAATGCTCGACCGCGGCCCAGCGTGCGGGAAAAGCCAGGTCATCCGGGTAGCCCGCACCCGTGAGATACGCGATCAGCGCGTCGAACCAGACGTAGCAGACGTGGTCGCGATCGAAGGGAAGCTCGATCCCCCAGTCGAGGCGCGCCTTCGGCCGCGAGATCGAGAGGTCGCCGAGGCCGCTCTCGTCGCGCAGCATGGCGAGCGCCTCGTTGCGGTAGCGGGCGGGCCGAATGAAATCGGGATTGTTCTCGATGTGGTCGCGCAGCCAACCGAAAGCGCGGCTCATCAGGAAGAAGTAGTTCGACTCTCGCCGCGTCTCGGGCGCGCGCTCGTGGTCGCGACATTTGCCGTCCACGAGATCGCGCTCGGTGAGGAAGCGCTCGCAGCCGACGCAGTAGAGGCCGTCGTAGGCTCGCAGCTCGATCCAGCCTTCGTCGTGGACCTTCTGCAGGATCGCCTGCACGTTGCGCTCATGGTCGGCGTCGGTCGTACGCACGAAGCGGCTGGCTCGCAGGCCCACCTGCTCCCAGACGTCTCGGAACTGCGCCGAGATCTCGTCCGCAAATACCCTCGGCGCAAGGCCCCGGGCGGCCGCAGCCTCGACGATCTTCTCGCCGTGCTCGTCCGTGCCGGTCACGAGCCAGGAGTCGCAGCCCCGCAGCCGGTGGAAGCGCGTGAGCGCGTCGGCCACGCAGAAGGTGTAGGCGTGGCCGATGTGAGGCTCGGCGTTGACGTAGTAGATGGGCGTCGTGACGTAATAGGATCGGTTCAAAGGGCAGCCTCCCGCAGCGCCAGCAGCGCGCGCTCGACGACCATCTGTGGGTTCGCGTTGCGCTGCACGAGACCCCGGCGCGCCGCTCGCACCGTGGCGAAGGCGGCAAGCGCGCCGCCGAGATCCGTGTCGTCGGCCCGCGCGCGTCGCGCGACCTCGCGGTGAAGCCATGCCGTGGCGGTCTCGAGCAGCTCCTCCACCGCGCCGGCCGACTCGGCTCGCGTGCCGCGGTACTCCTCCGCCCAGTCGAGGAGCGCGGGGACGTCCATGCGCGCGACCTCATCCAGGCGCGCAGCGACCGCTCGTACGGAGTCGGAGGCCTGCTCTCCGAGCCACGCATCCGCCCGCGCAACCGGAAAGGCCACGCGTTGGCAGCGAGAGCGCAGCGTTGCCAGCAGGCCGGCCGCGGTAGCGGCGACGAGCACGAGCGTCGTGGACGGCGGCGGCTCCTCGAGCAGGCGCAGCAGCGCATTCTGCGCCTCGACGTTCAACCACTCCGCGCCCTCGATCACGGCCGCTCGCTGCCCGTTCTCATAGGTCCGGAGGCGAAGCTGCGACTGCAGCGCACGGATCTGTCCGATACGCACGCGCGTGTCGCCTTCGCCGCGGGCGACCCAGACCAGGTCTGGATGATCGCCGACATGCCGATACAAGGGGCCGCGCTTTCCGGCGCCGTCCAGCGCCACGTCGTTCGGCGCCCCAGAGCGGCGGCAGTCGGTGCAGGCCTCGCAGGGGCGTGCCCCGTCTGCACGGCAGACCAGCGCGCGTACGAAGCGCAGGGCGGCCGCGGCGGGAGCCTCGCCGGGACCCGAGAGCAGGTAGGCCGAGTGGATGCGTCCGCTCGCAAGGCTCCGGTCGAGAAGGGCGTCGGGGGAACTCGAGGCGTCATTCACGGCGGCCGGAGTCTAGCCACCAGAGGCCGGGGCGCCGCTGCCGGCGCAGAGCTGCCTGCGCGAAGTCCCGCGTCAGACCGCAACGACTCCTTTCACCACGGGCAGGGCGGCGCGCAGCGCCGGCTCGAGGGCCAGGCGGAGCGTTGCGAGCTGCGCCGGGCAGCTGGCACAGGCCCCGCCCAGGGCAAGCCGCACCGTGCCGTCGTCGTCCACGCCCACCAGCTCGACGTTGCCGCCGTCGGCCACCAGGGCGGGCCGGAGGCGGTCGAGGACGGCCTCGACCTGCGCGTAGAGCGGGTGCGGCGGCGGTCTGGGCTGCATCGACTCCGGATCGGTGGGCCGGCCCCTCGGGTTTACGAGATGGCCGCGTTGAGCGAGGACGACCCGCGGGATAGCCTCGGGCCTATGCGGG
>CAYGXT010000169.1:1314-6491 GCA_964353695.1 uncultured Myxococcaceae bacterium | reverse complement strand
GCAGCAGCGGGTTCGTCGCGGTGTCGCGGATCGTGCCGAACGCGGCGAGCGCCAATCCCTCGACGATGATCTGCATGCCGAGGAACTTCATGTCCCAGCGCGAGTCGGTGAGGATGAGATCGAGCAGCTTCTTGAGCTCGGCGTTCACGGGATACTCGTGGCCAAGCTTCTCCTGCACGAAGCGACGGTAGACCTCTACGTGGCGCGCCTCGTCCATCACCTGCGTTGCCGCGTACTGCTTCGCCTCGTACCAGGGCACGGAATCCACGATCTGCGCGGTGGCCAGCAGCGCACCCTGCTCGCCATGCAGGAACTGGCAGAGCTGCCAGGTGATGGCCTCGTGGCGCAGCTTCTCGATCTGGGCCTTCGAGAGCCTCGCCCAGATCGGGGTGCAGTAGATGCCGATGCCGAGGTCGGGCACGAGGCCTTTCGCCGGGTCGACGTCGATGCTCCAGTCGAGGCGCTGCGTCGCATTCCACTGGTCACGCTTCGCGTTCTCGTACAGGCGCATGAGCTGGTGGCGCGTGGCATCGTACTCCCAGTTGTAGTGCAGGTGCTGGGGCACACGGAGCTCTTCGATCGGCTGGCTGGGATGAAGCTTCTCGAGGACGTTCATGCGGGATTCTCCTTGCGCGGGCGGCGCTTCGGGGTGGAGACGTGGAACGCGTCCCCGGCAACGCCGAGGTATGCGAGATAGGCGTGGGTCAGCTCGGCAGCGAGCGCGTCGTCGCCCAGGGCGAGATCGTCGGAGCGCAGCTCGCCGAAGAGCATCGCGCTCTCGATCGTGCTGAAGATCATCGTGAGGCCGAACGCCGTGGCACGAGCCGGCCGGGGATGGCGGATCTCGTCCGCGCGTGCGAGCAGCAGCGCCGTAAGGCGCTCGCTCACATAGTGGGAGAGCCGCTCCTTTCGCGCGCGGAACTCGGCATCCACATAGTTGCGCAGCACGAAGGCACGAATCAGGCCATTCTGCTCGCGGTAGATTCCGACGAGAAAGCGCAGCACCGCTCGCAGGATCGTCGCGATCTCGGCGGCCTCCCAGCGCGCGGGATCGAGGGCGAGGTCGGCGGTCGCGGTGGCCTGGGCCAGGTAGCGTTCGTAGACGGCGAAGAGCAGGCCCTCCTTGTCACGGAAGCGGGTGTAGAAGGCGCCGACCGAGGAGTCGGCGCGGGCCACGACGTCGGCCACCGTGGTGTCTTCGAAGCCTTTCTCGGCCACCAGGCCCTCCGCGGCGTCGAGGATGCGGTCGAGGGTTTCCTGGCTCCGCGCCTGCTGCGGGGCCCGCACCCACGCGAGGCCGGTCCTGCCCGCCGGGCCCTTCTTGCCGGTCCTGCCCGCCACGCCCTTCAATCCGTTGCCTCCGCCCGGCTCCCGGTAGAGATCAGAACCAGTGTTCTGGTTCTGAATTTAGCCAGTCCGAGGCGCTGCGCAAGCCCTCCGGGTCAGCCGGGCGACCGCCGGCAAGCGTCGAAGCTCCGGACTGCCACTTCCGTCGCCCCGGCCGGCCGTTGCAAGCCTACTGCACGGACTGTACATTTGAGTCGTCCGGAACGCTGGAGATCGACCTGGCCATTCGCAATGCCCACGGCATCGAGGATACGCGCAAGCGTCTGCCTGCCCTGGTGGAAGATGCCCACCGTGGTCGCGCGACCCTGATCACCAAGCGCGGCAAGCCTTATGCCGCGCTTGTTCCCGTCGCTGCACTGGCCCGTGCCCGGCACGGACCCGACATCCGCGCGCTGCGCGGAAGCGGAAAGGGGCTCTGGGGGCGCTCGTCGACCACGACCCTGGAGAAGTTGCGCGCCGAATGGGACTGATCCCCTTCGATACGTTGCCGCCGGGCGCACTCGTTACCGTGGATTCAGCGCCGATCATCTACTTCCTGGAAGACCGCCGCATCCTCGCCGAACGATTCGCCCCGCTCTTCGATGCCGAGGCCGAAGGGCGTCTCGGAATCGCTGTTTCGACCATCACGTTGGCGGAGGTTCTCACCGGCCCGCTCCGCTACGGCAACGACCTGCTCGCCGAGCAATACCGCGCAACCTTGTCGGCGTGGAACTTGATTCCTGTCACCGAAGACATCGCGGTGGCAGCCGCGCGTTTTCGGAGTGCGTACCGCCTGCGCCTACCCGACGCGATCCAGCTCGCCACGGCCGTCGTGACGGGATCGGCCGCACTGGTCACCCACGACCGTGATTTCTCCCGTGTCCGGGAGATCCGGATTCTCGACTGATCGGCGCCCCAGCGCGGCGAGTTCGCCCCATCGGGGCTAGCGTCGCTACCTCTGCAACCGGAGATCAGGAGGCCTCGCATGGCGCGCGCTACGGTGTTGGAGGAGCTCTCGCAGGGCGTCCTCACGATCACGTTCAATCGCCCGCGCCAGCGCAACGCCTTCAATCTGCAGATGTGGGACGACGTGCGCGACGCCCTGCAGGAAGCGCAGGACAGCGACACTGTGCGCGCCGTGATCGTCACCGGCGCCGAGGGCGCCTTCACGGGCGGCCAGGACCTCGGCGAGATGGCCAAGCCACCGTCGGGCATCGGCCCGGAGCACGGCTTTCCGTCGTTCATCGATCGCCTCCTACGCTTCGACAAGCCGCTGCTCGCCGCCGTAAACGGAGTCGGCGTCGGCATCGGTCTCACGTTCCTGCTGCACTGCGACATCGTGTACGTGGCCGAGGGCGCGCGGCTGCGCGCGCCGTTCATCCCGCTCGGCGTGGTCCCTGAGGCCGGCAGCACGTTTCTGCTGCCCTACGTGATCGGCTGGCAGCGCGCGGCCGAGATCCTGTTCACGGCCGAGTGGATCGACGCCCAGCGCGCCGTCGAGCTCGGCCTGGCTTCGCGCGTCTGCGCCCCCGACGAGCTGCTGCCCGCGATCCGGGCTCGCGCCACTGCCATCGCCGCCCAGCCCCTCGGCTCGCTGCGCCACACCAAGCGGCTGCTGCTGGCGACCCGCAGCGATGCGGTAAGCGCCGCTCTCGAGCGCGAGCACCGCACCTTTGCGCTCCGGGTGGGAAGCCCCGAGAATCAGGAGGCCGTTCGCGCTTTCTTCGAGAAGCGCCCGCCTGATTTCGCGAACGTCTCGCCGGAAGACCGCAAACCGCGCGGAACGGGAGGAGCGTGAGGATCACGAAGCGCGTACGGATCGCGTCGGCGTGGTCGGTTGCGCGGCCGGACTCCGAGGCGTAGCCGGCCCTGCACGCCGGCACTGGACTCAAGCGGCGGGCTCGATGCGGTCAGCATGAAGGAACCAGAGCTCGAAGCGCGGGTCTCGCGGCAGGCTGAGCGCATCGCGCAGCGCGCGCACGTACTCTGCACCTTGCGCCGCATGCCGCGTGGCTGCTTCCTGGAGGCCTTGCTCTGCTTCGGCGCGCCCGGTCTTGTAGTCGGCGATCACCGGCTCGAGGGTCTCGGGGTCGACGTAGACGAGATCGATCCTGCCCGAGACGTAGCCGGTAGGGCCGCTCTCTCCGGCAGGAGGCAAGAGCAGCACCGACAGCTCGCGCGCCACGATGTGTGGCGCGATCCTCTCCAGCCGGCGGAAGAGCTCGCCCGCGACGAATCGCTCCACGAGCTGCCGGGATCTCTCACGGGCCTGCGCCAGCGCAGCGTCAGCGAGGGCGGAACCGCCGAGCGAGTGCTCGGCCGTCTCCTGCATCGCCGCGAGCGCACGGTCCGGCCCTTGCGACGGATCGAGCAGCTCGAGCGCGCGATGCAGCGCCGTGCCGATGGCGCTGGCCACCGGATCGTGGGCGCCACTCGCAGCGAGCGTCTCGTGAGCGGGCATGGCGTGCTCCCCCTCGCGGCGAAAATCGAGAAGCTCGCGGCTCCACTCGTGCGCATTCTGCGTCACGGGCCCACCGAAGCGCCGCGCCATGCGTGCGCGCGCACGGGCTCGCTCCTCCGCAATGCGCGCCGCATCCGCCACGGCCTGGGCGGCACGCGCCGCCGCATCCTGCCTCTCGGGCTCGCTCTCGACCTCGCCCGCGGCGGCCGGCTCCTCCGTCTGCTGCAGCACAGGAAATACCCAGAGGGCTCCGTGGGTCTCGACGCGATCTCCGCCGTGCTCCCGAAGCTGCGCGAAGCAGTCGTCGAGGGGCGGCACGCCCGCCTCGCGCTCGCGCAGCAGCGCAACATGGCTGGCCTCGACCCGCGTCTTGCTGCCCGCCTCGGGCCAGAAGCCGGCGAGCACGAGGCGATCTTTTGCGCGCGTCATCGCCACGTAAAGCAGGCGCACGGACTCCGCCGCAGCGGTCTGCGCCTCGAGCGCCTCGACGGCCCAAAAACCGGGTGTGCGCTGGCCGAGCACACGGAGCTCGGCCCTGCCGCTGATCCGAAGCGCGCGCGGCGGCGGTCGGCCCGCGCCACCGGACCCCGGCCGCTTGTGGAGCTGCACCACGTATGTGTGCGCGAAGCCGAGACCCTTCGCCTTGTGGATCGACATCACCTGCACGGCCTGCTCCGCTGCCTCTACGGGCCGAGCCTCCTCGGCGTCGCGCCGCTCACGGGCGCTGCGCCGGAGCTGCCTCAGTACCTCGGAAGGGTCGGCTCCCTCGGCGAGCGCCGCGCCGAGCTCGCGGAAGAAACGTTCGAGGTTGGCGAGCCGGAAGGCCCCGAGCGGACGTGCGGCCTCGCTGGCCTCGAACAAGAGCTGGCTCCGCAGACGCTCGATGAAGACGTCGGAGGGATCGCTCGCAAAGCTCTGCCGCAGCGCGCAGAGCGCTTCGATCGCGAACTGCAGGCCATGCTCCCAGCCCTGCATACGCTCGATGCCGGGCACGCCGGCGGGGATGGCGCTCACGGCGGCGAGGACGGCGCTCCGGATCTCGGCGAGTGTGCGCTCCGAGTCCTCGGGGAGTCTTGCGACGAGGGTGGGCAGCTTCACGCGCCAGAGCGGGAGCAGCGCGGCATCCGGCACGCCGACGGCCGAAGAACGCAGCAACGCCACGAACGCGAGCGCATCGCCCGGGTCGACGACGCAGCGCAAGAGACACGTCGCATCGATGATCTCGCGCCGCCGGTAGTAGCCGCGGTCGCGGGCAACCGCATAGGGAACGCCCGCCTCGCGCAGCGCCGAGAGAACCTCTTCCACGTCACCGAAGCCGCGCAGCAGCACGCCAATCTCTTTCGGTGCAACGCCGCACTCGCGGACCAGTTGCGATACGTCGCGCGCGGGC
>CAYGXT010000169.1:0-1304 GCA_964353695.1 uncultured Myxococcaceae bacterium | reverse complement strand
TGGCGGCCCCCAGGCCATCCTCGCGCTGCACGCGCGAGACCCAGTACTCGACGGTGCTCCGTCCATCGCGCGCGAAACCCCCGTCGTTGCGGCGCGCGAGGAGCGGCTGAAAGGCCGGCTGCACGCCGCGCTCCGCGTGCAGGATCGGCCGGATCACGCACTCCACCTCGTCGAGGATGGGTTGCACCGAGCGATAATTGACGCTCAGTCTGCGCAGCAGACCTCCGGCTGCGAGCACCCGCTCGACGAAGGCGTCGTAAGCCCCGAGGTCGGCCCCGCGCCAGCCATAGATCGACTGCTTTGGATCGCCGACGAGGAACAGACCCGGGCGCTCCTCCGGCGTGCCGCCAAGCGCGAGCGCCGCGACCATCGCGCACTGCAGGCCGTCCGTGTCCTGGAACTCGTCCACGAGAAGCTGATCGATCTGCGCGCGCTCGCGCGCGGCGACCGCGGCGTTGTCTTCGAGTAGCCGCGCGGCGCAGTGCAGCAGGCCGTCATACGAAAGCAGACCCCTGGCGCGTAGCACCTCGCCCGCCTCGGCGAGCAGGGGCGCCAACGCGCGGCGCGCCAGATCGAGAAGCGCCGCATCGAGGTTGCAGAGGAAATCGAGACGAGCGTGCAGCAGGGCGGCAAGAGGCGGGATCTCCGCCACCGCCGCGGCACCGAGCGCTTTCGATTCACTCTCCGTGAAGCCGCCTTTCGCCCATTTCTCGAGCAGCGGGAGTCGCGGCTCGAGAAGCTCGCACACGCGCGCCTGCAGCGATTCGATCCCCGCCACGCCGCCGCTCGAGGGTGCGCGCAGCCGGTTGCAGGCCTCGCCGGCGCGGGTCACGAGCTCTCCCGCCGCCTTCGTCCTCCCATTGTCTGCGACGCTCGTTCCGGCGAGCACGCAGAGCCGCTCGAGTGCGCCGGCCAGCACGGCTCGCAGCTCCTCCACGCGCGGCGCGTCGAAGGGATCCTCCTCCAGCAGCTCGGGCAACGTCGCCGACCCGAGCAGATCGAGCAGTTCCTCTTCCAGCTCCGGTGCCGAGACGCCGCGCGCCGCGAGGCCGAGCAGCACGGGGTCGCCCGGGTCGCCGTAGGCCTGCCGCAGCCGTACCTCGAGCAGCTCAAGGACCGCGTCGGCCGCGGCACGCCCGTCCCCATCCACCTCGAAGGCCGGATGCAGGCCGGCCTCGACGGGATGCGCGGCCAGCAGGCGCCGCGCGAATGCGTGGAGGGTGCGGACGCCGAGCCGATCGAGGGCGCCGACGAGAGCCGTCGCATAGCGGCGCCGAACACCCTCGTCCGTCGGGAGCGCATCG
>CAYGXT010000168.1:0-6491 GCA_964353695.1 uncultured Myxococcaceae bacterium | reverse complement strand
AAGAGCGAGATCACGCAGGCGTACGTCTTGAGGCTCGGCCGTCTGGCGTATCCCACATACGCCGCCACGGTCGAGATCCAGAACAGCGCACTGAGCTGATTCTTACGTTCGGCGACCCACGCGACGGACTCGACGTTCAGCGGATGCAGCCCGAACAGGGCCGCCACGAAGGCGCTCGGCCAGAACCTACTCGTCATGCGACGAAGCACGAGGAAGAGCAGAACCGCGTTGCCGGCGTGGAGCACCGCGCCGACCAGATGGTGAGCTCCCGCATCGACGCCGAAGATCTGACAGTCCAGCATGTGCGCAAGCCAGGTCAGAGGGTGCCAGTTGGAGAGCGCGCCCGTGGTAAATGCCCACTGGGCCCCGGCCCACGTCATGCCTTGCTTCACGAGGGCGTTGTCTAAGACGTACTGCGGATCGTCATAGTTGGTGTACTCGAATCCGCCAACCGGGCGGTAGACCGCGAGGATGGCTGCAGCGAGCAGCAAGCAGAAGGCTCCATCGCGGACCGTGTCGCAGGTGAGCCGCGGGAGTAGCGCTCGAGGGGAGGGCGTCACTCGACTATCGGCGCTGCATGAGTTCGAGCCGAGAGGCGGCGACGCCGAGCGCGGCCACGATCCAGCTCGCCAGCCAGCGCCCCGTTGCCCGCCAGAGCACGAGCAGAAGCAGGAGCGCATTGAGCGCGTGAAGGAGCACGTTCGTCGCGTGCGGTCCCCTCGCGGTGGGCCCCGCGATCTGTACGTCCAGCATGAGGGAGAGCCAGGTAAGAGGATGCCAATTCGCCAGCTCGTTGGTCGTGAAGGCCCAGGTCACGCCTTCCCCGGTGAGCCCCGCCTTCACCGTCGGATTGCGTGCCACGTAGAACGGATCGTCCCACTCGACGTACGGGAATCGCAGCGTCTGGCCGTAGATCAGCGCGATCCCCAGCAGCAACGCGACCACCGATGCCCATCGCACCCCTGTGTTCGCGCCGCGGCACGTAGTTGCCGAAACGTTCACGTTGGGTCGCTCCCACACCGGGGACTCCCGCTAAGGCGTGGCCGAGTCAGCCTGCGGGGAGTCCATGGTCTCTTCCACCTCGACGTCGAGTCTTCCGATCCGGTCGGCGACAACGCTGGCAAGCGCTTGACATCTTCCCTTGCGCTCGTCCCGGCAGCGACTCAGGATGCGGGCGAGGTTGTGGCGCGGAAGCGGTACCACCGGATCGTTGAACTTGAGGAAGATCTCGACGAAAGCCTCCGCTTCCGAGGAAGAAATCGGACGCTCATCCTGTCTGTCCGACAGGAGCACTGCAAGGCGGTCCTGAACTTCGCGTTTCAGGATCCCGCGTTCGAGCAGCTGTGCCATGAGCGACTGGCGGCTGGACGACGCCGGATCCTCCTGCGTCCACGCCGCCATGCGAGGCGCGCAGGCCTGAGGACGTGCCCGGCACGCGTTTCCGAGTACCTTCTCCCATTCGTCCGCCGATAGCCGCCCGCCATGGCGCTGCGTGTAGCGATGAAGCAGCGAATTTCGCGCGCCGATCCGCGAGGATTCGAGCTTCGCGGACGGCATGATCTCGATGGCCTCGCCAACGAAGAAGTCGCGCGCCGCACGGTGGTTCAGGATCGGGCTGTAGAGGGTCTGGACGCGTCCTGGTATGAGGGAAAGATTCGCCATGCCGAGCGGGAGGATCTCGTGCGCGAGGAGCGAGAGCGCACTCCGCCAGCGCCCACGCTCGAGTGCTGCGGCGAAGGTCGGAAGCGCCGCCCGCTCCTCGAACGTCGCGATGTCGAGCGATCCCTCGGCGTGCCCGTTCCAGCCGATGAGAATCAGATCGGGTCCTTGACCGTGCCAGACTGCGATGTCGCCGAAAACGGAGGAGAACGTTCGCAAGACGATCTGCAAGACCTCGTCCGACGTCTCGTAGAGGTGGAACCACTGGGCATAGACGCCACCCGGGCGGAGCCGCTCTCTGGCGGCGCGCAGGAACTCCTGGCTGTAGAGATTCTCGACGCCGGAGACCCACGGGTTGCTGGGTTCGGAGACGATGACGTCGTAGTGCTCCTCCTCACGACTGAGGGCGCGGTAGGCGTCTCCGGGGCGGATGTCGACCTTCGCGTTGCTGACGACATCGTGGTTGGCGAAGGCGAAGATGGGAGCGGCCTCGCGCACACCCGGCGAAATCTCGGATACCACGACGCGCTGCACGGTTTCGAGCTGAGCCAGCTCGCCCGCGGTCGTGCCCGTTCCAAGCCCGATCACGAACGCGGATTCGCAGCGCTCCGCCAGCAAGCACGGAATCAGCGCCAGCCCCACGACGGTCGAGAGCTCCAGGGGGACCGTCGTATCTGGCTTGCCGTTCGTGAACAGTGAGAACTGCGGGCCACCTTGCTTCAGCACGCTGACGCTGGAGGTCGGATCGTCGTCGTAGAAGAGCATCTCGTCATCGGCTCGGAACAGAGCGAAGAGGGCATCGGGGCCCTCGAAGCTCTTGTTGTAGGGCAAAGGCGAGCGTTCACGGAAGAGGCCCGTGGAGAGCCGCTTCGTATCCCACGGCGAGGCTCGCCAGACGAAGCCTACGAGGAGCGCAAGCGCGACAGCGGAAGCCACGACCATCGCAGGCCGCACGAGGGGAACGGCAAGAAGACACGCCCCGAGGCCCAGCGCCACCAGAGCGACGCGATAGACCTGGTGCAGATCCAGCCAGAACAGCAAGAGATAGCCGCCGATCAGGGCTCCGAGCAGCGAGCCCACCGTGTTCCAGCTGTAGAGACGACCCGCGACCGAGCCTAGATCCTCCGACTCCCGACGGAGCTCGTGAAAGAGGAGTGGGAGAAGAGAGCCAGAGAGTCCGATCGGAATTGCGAGCACCATCAGCATCAGAACGAAGGCCGCGATGTAGTACGGATAGAAGGCGGCGTCCGTGATCCGGAAGGTCGCTCGCAGCGCGTGGGCATAGTAGGGAGCGTTCTCGAGCTGTCCGTACAAGGCGCAAAGCAGCACGATGAGTGCCCATTGCGCGAACACCACGGTTCCCGTCGGAATCCTTGGGAGAGCCGAGACGGCGAAGCTCCCGAGCGCGATGCAGAGCACGAAGACCGCGACCACCATCGAGAACGTGAACTGCGAAGCGCCGAAGGAAAGCACTCCCAGTCGGATCAGGATGGTCTGGATCGCCATCATCGCGAAACCGGCGAGGAGGGCCGCCGCCGCGAGCCAGGTGAACCCGGGAACTGGACGGGCGGGGGGCGCAGCCGATGGCGCAGATGCCACCGGGACGGTCTGCGTCCGCCGGCCGAGCACGAGGAACGCCCCGCCGGCGAGAAGGTTGATCGCGCCCATCGCGAACATCACGCCATCCAGGCCAAGGAGAGGGACGAGCACGAATCCCGCTGCGAGAGCCCCCGCGAACGCACCGATGGTGTTGAAGGCGTAGACGAGGGCGTGGAAACGCGTGGCATCCTGAAGCGAACGCGAAAGCGCCTGCGTCAGCACGGGGATCGTGCCACCCATCAGCACCGTCGGAGCGCCGATCAGGAGGATCGTCAAGAAGACGTCGACGCCAAAGGCAAGCTTGTCGCCCAGGTGGGGGATGTGGACGGAGAGCGCCATCGCCAGCCGGAACAGGAAAGGGAACGCGAGGGCGTAGAGGCCGATCGAGCTCTCCACCAGCCCGTACACGAGGAGCAGCCGCGGAGGTTGACCGCGCTCGATACCGCGGTCCATCAGGCGTCGCGTGACGGCGCCGAAGACCGCGTATCCCAGGGAGAGCCCGCCGAGGAAGATCCCGAGAACCGCCGCGGTCGCCTCGCTATTCGAGCCAAGAAGGGTCGCGAAGTACTTCTGCCACGTGACCTCGTAGACGAGGCCACTGAAACCGGTGAGGAGCGTCAGGAGGAGTGCGACCGCCCGTACCATCTCAGTCCGAGACCTCCGTGCGATCGAGCGTCCCGAACGATTCCTCCGCGGTTGCGCGGATCTCCGCACACTTCTCGGATCCACCGTCCTGGCATCGTTCCAGGGCTGACGCGAGGACGCCTTGCTCGAAGGGTGAGGCGGGGTGGAAGTACGCCTCGTAGGCTCTTGCGAGATCCGCGACCTCGTCAACCGGTACCGAGCTTCCGAGCGCCCGGCTACCGTAGAGCGTCTCGACCAACTCGATCTCTTTCGGGTCGCCTCCGTTCTGGAGGGCCCGCTGCTTGCGCTGTGCGAGTGCTTCGGAACCCGGCGTCGTGCTTCCCCACCACGCGAGGAACGCTACGCAGTCGCGCGGCTGCGACGATGTGCAGGCATCGTCGACGAGCGCTGCGAAGTCGGCATCATCCATTCCCTTTGCTCGCCGCTCGGCATAGCGGCGCAGGAGGGAGTTGCGATGGGAGAGTACGGCCTCATCGTGCTCTGGAGACGTTCGTAGCGTCACCGTGGAGTTCAGGAAAAAATCTCGCGTGGCCGCGTGATTAAGAATTGGGTGGAACAGGCTCTGCTTCGGACCCTCCGATATTCCCGCGCTGACGACTCCCACCGGCAGCAATTCTCGAGCGAGGAGCACCGGAAGGCGGGGGTAGCCGGCTCGTTGCATCGCAGCCGCGTAGGAGGGACGAGCCGCGCGCTCTTCGATGCGGGCGATGTCGAAGAGAGGGGCCGAATCGCCGTCGCTACAGATCAGGATCAGGTCGCCCGAATACGCGGCCCAGACCGAGATATTGTCGAAGACGGATGCGAAGGTCCGAAGCACGATCTGGAACGTCTCGGGGGAGATCTCATAGCCTTGCAGCCACTGGGCGTAGACCCCGCCAGGCCGCAGTCGAGCCTTTGCAGCCTCCAGGAATTCGACGCTGTAGAGGTTTTCGATGCCCGTGACCCAGGGATTGGAGGGCTCCGACGAGATCACGTCGTAGCGAGTATCGTCGCGAATGAGCGCGCGGTATGCGTCACTCCGACGGATCTCCACCTTGGGATCGCGCCAGACGTCGTGGTTCGCAGAGCTGAACTTTGGCTGGGCGTCGATTACTCCCGAGGAAACCTCCGCCGTGACCACCTCCTGCATCCCTTCGAGCTGAGCCAGCTCGCCGGCCGTCGTCCCCGTGCCGAGACCGACGACGAACGCGCGCTCGCAACGTTCCGCCACGAGACAGGGAAGGAGAGCGAGCGACACGACGGTCGGCAGCTCCGTAGGCACCTGAGAGTCCGGCTTTCCATTCGTATACAGGGAGCGCCGAAATCCCGTCGGACTACTCCGATCCGCGAAGTCGATGACCGTGACCGTCGAGTTGGGATCGTCGTCGAAATAGATCGTCTTGGCATACTGGTGGTAGGTTGCGAAGAAGGCGTTCGCTCCGGCGTAGGTTTGCGGGAGCTCGCTGCGCTCGCGGAACAGCCCCGACGCCGTACGCTCAGGTCTCCAGGCACCGAGCTGCACCGCGACGAGGGCTGCCACGAAGAGGGTGACCACGCACGCGATCGCGCTGGCATAGGAGAACAGGCGGATCGCGAGCAACACGGCCGTGATCGCAAGCGCGAAGACCGCGATCCGATACACATGGTGGAGATCCAGCCAGAAGAGGAGCAGGTAGCCGCCGAGCAGCGCGCCGAGCAGCGAGCCCAGCGTATTCCAGGCGTAGAGACGGCCCGCGATGGAACCGAGCTGCACCATCTCGCGCCGCAGCTCGTGAAAGAGCAGTGGGAGCAGCGCACCGGAAAGACCGACCGGGACGACGAGGAGTGCGAGCAGGAGGACGAAGCACAGCAGGTAGAACGGATAGAACGAGAAGTTCTGCGTGAGGAAGAGCGTGCGCACCTCGTGGGCGAAGTAGGAGATGTTCTCGAGCTGCGGGTAGAGCGCAAAGAGCAGGATCACGAGCAGCCACTGGACGAAGACGACGGTTCCCGTCGGGATCCGTGGCACGAGCGATACGACCGAGCTGCCGAGGGCGATGCAGAGCACGAACACGGCGACGACCATGGAGAACGTGAACTGGGAGGCGCCGAGCGCCATTCCACCCAGCCGGATCAAGACCGTCTGGATGGCCATCATCGCGAACCCAGCGAGGAGTGCGGCCGCGCCGAACCAGAAGAAGCCCCGAAGGTCTGGAGGGGCTTCCGTCTCGGGCGCGGGAACGACGCTGGATCTTCCCGCCCGCTCGAGCAGCATGAAGGCGACGCCTGCGGTCAGGTTGATGACCCCCATCCAGCGGACGGTCTGATCGAGCCCAATCCACGGAATCAGGAAGAAGCCTGCCGCGAGTGCGCCAAAGAAGGCACCCGCGGTGTTGAGCGCGTACACGAGCGCATGAAACCGGGTCGCATCGCTCAGCGTCGAGGCCAGCGCCTGGCTCAGGATGGGAATGGTGCCGCCCATCAGAACGGTCGGCGGACCGATGAGGAGAGCCGTGATGGCGACGTCAAGGGCAAAGCCGAGCGGACCGGTTCCGGGCGAGATCTGCGCCGAGACGAGAAGTGCGCCGCGGAAGAGCCACGGGAATAGAAGCGCGTACGCCCCGATGCCA
>CAYGXT010000167.1:2039-6496 GCA_964353695.1 uncultured Myxococcaceae bacterium | reverse complement strand
CGCTGATCTGCATCGGCGGTGTCGCCGTCGGCGTATGGCTCATCATCGTGGTGCTCTCCGTGATGAACGGCTTCGAGCGTACCTGGCGCGACGAGATCATCGGCAACCGCGCGCATTTCACGGTGCACAGCGGCGTCGGGCCCATCGGCGACTACGCGCACGTTCTCGAGGTGGTGTCGAAGACGGAGGATGTGAAGGGCGCAACGCCGTACGTCGACGCCGAAGGCATGGTTCGCGGACCGGCCGGCCGCATCGTGGCCGTGCGTCTGCGCGGGATCGACCCCGCGACGGTCGGCGGCGTGACGAAGCTGCACCAGGACATCGTCGAAGGCTCTCTCGACGACCTCGAGCCGCGGCCCATCGAGACGAAGGATTCGGCGCAAGACGAGGAGCCCGAGGCCGTGCCCGGCATTCTCGTCGGCCACGAGCTGGCGGGCTCCTTCGGCCTTGCCGTGGGAGATCCGGTCTTGCTGGTCTCGCCCTTTGGGGGGCCGCCCACGCCTCTCGGCCCCGGCCCACGCCTCAAACGCTTCCGCGTGGCCGGCGTCTTCAAGTCGAGCTTCTTTCAATGGGACGAGGTCTTCACCTACACGAGCCTCGAGGCCGCGCAGGATTTCAAGCGCGCGGGAGACGTCGCCGACGGGGTCGAGGTGCGCGTGGGTGACTTCTACCGCTCGCAGCGCGTCGCGAGCAGCGTCGTTAAAGAGCTCGGCTTCCCGTACTACACCCGCGACTGGAAGGAGTACTTCCCGTCCTTTTTTCAGGCGCTCAAGACCGAGCGCGTGATGATGTTCGTGCTGCTCACCATGGTGATGGTGGTGGCGGCCTTCGTGATCGTCGCGACCCTGATCATGATGATCATGGAGAAGTCGAGCGACATCGCGATCCTGAAGGCCATGGGAGCCCACGATGCGATGATCGAGCGCATCTTTGCCATCGAGGGGACCCTGATCGGGCTGGTGGGCACCGCGGTCGGCGTCGCGATGGGAATCGTCGTCACGACGCAGCTCTCGTGGATCCAGCAGCAGATCGAGGCCATCACGGGTATCGACACGCTGCCGGCGAGCGTTTATCAGTTCTCATCGCTGCCCTGGCGCATCGACCCCGTGCAAATCGTGCTCGTGGCGGGGATCGCCATGGTGCTCTCGCTCGGCGCCACGCTGTTGCCCAGCCGGCAGGGCGCGCACCTCGATCCGGCCGAAGGGCTCCGGTATGAGTGAACGCTGGCGAGCGCGAGGCGTGCGGCCCTGCGGAGGCCTGCATGGCTGAGGAGTTGCTTCGCGCCGAGGGCGTGTCGAAGACCTTTCGCGGCGAGATGGGCGAGATTGAGGTGCTGCGCAGCGTGCATCTTTCCATCGCGGAGGGAGAGCGGATCGCCATCCTCGGCCAGTCGGGCGTCGGCAAGTCGACGCTGCTCCACATCCTGGGCACGCTCGACCGTCCGACGCAGGGGACGGTGCGCTTCCGCGGCGAAGACCTCTTTGCCCGAACGCCCGAGGATCTCGCGAGATTCCGGAACGAATCTCTCGGTTTCGTTTTCCAGTTCCACCACCTACTGCCGGAGTTCGATGCGGTCGAGAACGTGATGATGCCAGGGCTGATCCGTGGGCTCTCGTTCGACGAAATGCGGAGTCGTGCCACCGAGATGCTCCTCGAGGTCGGACTGGGCGAGCGGCTTCGCCACCGCGTGGGCAAGCTCTCCGGCGGCGAGCGACAGCGTGTCGCCGTGGCGCGGGCGCTGGTCCTCGATCCGCCGCTGGTGCTGGCCGACGAGCCCACGGGAAATCTGGATCCGCGCACCGGGGACCGCATTACGGATCTGCTGCTCGAGATGAACCGCACACGCGGCACGGCGCTCGTCGTAGTGACTCACAGTCACGCTCTCGCCGAGAAACTGGGGCGCACGGTCACACTGCGCGACGGCTCTCTCTGACGCGAAGATGAATCGTCGCGGACGCATTCGCTCGCAAGAGTTGACACTAAGGGTGCTGGCGCACCACTATCTCATGGGGCCGTCTCTCCCTTTGGGAGGTCCGTTCCGTGCTGCGCTACCGCTCGTTGCTGCTGCTTCCCCTTCTCTCCTGGTCCGTCGCTCCGACAGCTGGCGCGATCGTCGTCCAGCCTTTCACGGTGAGCGGGACGTATCTGCGGGCGCCGCTCGATCCGCCGAGCTTCCAGGTCGGAAGCGGCGGGTTCGTCGAGGAGCTCGATGGATTCCTCGCGCTCTCGGGACAAGACCTGAATGGGGCCGCGCCGGGCACCACCGCGCAGCTCTCGATCGACGCCCTGCCGGCGAGCCTCTCATTGGCCTTCCACAGCACGCTCTCTGCGGATCAAACGGACCTCCTGCTCCGCTATGACTTCACGAACACGAGCGCATCGCCGCTTCCGGGTGTCGAATTCCTCTCCTTTCTCGACGTCGAGATCGACGAGACGCTCAATACCTTCTTCAACGAGTACGGTCAGACGGCGGGATCTCCCGCCGCAGGGCAGGGCTGGGAGATCGACGAGCCGGGCTTCGTCTTCGGCGACATCTTCGACCACCTGCTGGCGGGGATCCTCGACGGCACGAACTCCGTTCCCATGGGCAGCCCCGACGATGTCTCGCTCGCGCTCTCCTTCGGGCTCGGCGTGCTGGCGCCAGGGCAGGTCGCGCGCTTCGAGGTGCTGATCTCCGAGGACGGCGATGCGCTCGGGGGCTTTGCACTCCGTCAGCACGACATGGACCCTGCCTCGGCGAGCGTAGTCACCTACTCGCTTGCGGCGTCGATCGTGCCGGAGCCGGGGACGGCGCTGCTGCTCGGAGTCGGGCTCCTCGGGCTAGGCCTGAAGATGCGCGGCCAGAAGTCGTGAAGCGGCTCGCGGCGGCGTTGTCGCTCGTATCGCTCCTGGCGATTCCGACGGCCTGCGACCTCTTCTCGAGTGGAGCGCCGCCGGTGCCCCCGCCTGTCGGCGCCGTCACGGGCCTTTCCTGCCGCGCGAAGGACGGGAAGGTCGATCTGGCCTGGAGCGCCACCGCCGGCGCCTTCGCCTACCGGATCGAGCGCGAAACCGAGGGGCAGACGCCGATCTCGCTGGAGCAGGCGCCCGGGCTCGTCTACGCCGATTTTCAGGCTGCTCCCCTGGTCTCCCACACCTACCGCGTCTTCGCGGTGGCCGAAACGGGCGAGGGCGAAGCCGCGATCTGCCAGGTCAGCGTCGGCTCGGCCGAAGGGCCGAGCGCGCCCACGGGCATGGTATGCCGCCCGAAGGACGGCAAGATCGATCTCGTCTGGAACGCCGCTCCCGGCGCCGTGCGCTACCGAATTCTCCGCAGCGTCAATGGTGCCGCCCAGGCGCCCGTAGGGGAGACGACGAGCCCGGTCTTCGCTGACTTCGCCACCGCGAACGACACGCCACACATCTACCGAGTAATCGCCCTCGACGGACGCGGGCGCAGCTCGGAAGAGTCGCAGCCCTGCAGCGCCATCTCCGTCGCCGGGGGCGCGCGTGGCGAGCCGCCGGCCGCCATCTCCGATCTGGCGTGCCGGCCGAAGGGAGAAAAAGCCGATCTCACGTGGTCCCCGGTTGCGAACGCCGCCTTCTACCGCGTGCTGCGCAGCGTGGACGGCGGCCCGGCCGCCGTCGTGGGCCAGACCGCGGGCAAGGTTTTCGTCGATTTCAGCCTCGAGATCGGTCGCGCTTACGGCTACACCGTCGAGAGCGTGGGCCCGCGTGGTGCGGTCTCGGCCGCTTCCAATGGCTGCGCCTTCACGGCGGCGGGACGAAGCTCGGGGAACCGTCCGCCCCTCATCACGTCCCAGCCTCTCACCGTCGGCCTCGAGCGCCACATCTACTACTACGCCGTTGCGGCCGGCGATCCGGACGGTGACTCCATCACCTACTCCCTGGTGGGCCCGCCCAGCGGCATGGAGATTGAGCCGTCCTCCGGCTTCGTCTCCTGGGCTCCCGTCACGAGCCAGATCGGCCCGAACGCGGTGGAGGTGCGGGCAACGGATGCGAAGGGAGCCTTCGCGAGCCAAGCCTTCGTCGTAGAGGTGGCAGACTTCAATGAGCCGCCGGTCTTCACCTCGACGCCGTTCCTCCAAGCCCGTGTCGGACTCGCGTACGTCTACCCCGCGCAGGCCTTTGAGCCGGACGGTCAGCAGGTGCGCTTCGGCTTCGCCGCACCGGCGCCGCCGGGTATGGAGATCGATCCCGTGACGGGCGCCGTCACGTGGATCGCGGGGCTTTCCGACGTGGGAGAGGCGCCGATCACGCTTTCCGTAGTCGATCCCCTGGGCGCCTTCTCGACCCAGAGCTTCCGGCTCAAGGTGGCCGGCGATCCACTGGATCTGGTTTCCCCGAACGGGAGCTTCGAGGTCCGCCCCGGCGAGACGCTGCGCCTGCGCTTCGTCGCGAACTACCGCGATGCCGGGTTCCGGGTGAGGCCGCTGGTTCCCCATGCCGAGGTGCAG
>CAYGXT010000167.1:0-1939 GCA_964353695.1 uncultured Myxococcaceae bacterium | reverse complement strand
CTACCGCGATGCCGGGTTCCGGGTGAGGCCGCTGGTTCCCCATGCCGAGGTGCAGGGCGACGAGTTCGTCTTCACGCCAGAGGCCGACCAGGAGGGAGATTTCGACCTCGCCTTCGAGGCGGTGCTAGGCGATCTGCGCGACGTGAACGCCGTCAGCGTGCGCGTGCGGCGCGCGAATCAGCCACCGCTGCTTTCGCCGATCGGCGAGCAGCGCATCGAGGAGGGCGAGCGCCTCGAGTTCGCGGTGAGCGCCAGCGACCCCGATGGCGACGCGCTCCGCCTCTCGGCTCCGGGCCTGGCCGTGGAGGGGGCGATCTTCGACGAGCTCTCGAACCGATTCACGTTCACGCCCTCCTACGAGCAGGCCGGCGAGTTCGTGGTGGTGTTCGCGGCAAGCGATGGTCGCGAGACCGCCCAGCAGAGCGTACGGATCGTGGTGGAGGAGAAGGCGCCGCCGATCGAAGTGACGGATCTTGTCCTCGACCCCGTGCCGAGCCCGACCTTCGTGGGCAGCCAGACGATCTCCGGCTCCACGAAGGGGCAGGCTCAGACGGGGCCCGCGGACGGCGGACCTCTGGTGACGGGGCTCGCGCCGACGAACCTGCGACAGGGCCGGCGCACCACCGTTGCGCTGACGGGGCTGCGCACGCAGTTCACCGCGGGCGCGGTAACGGCCGATTTTGGCGTCGGCATCAGCGTCGAGCAGGTGGAGGTCGTCTCTCTAACACAGCTTCGTGTTACTGTGGCGGCGGCGCTCGACGCCGCGGTCGGAGTGCGGGCGGTGCGCGTGTCGCAGCCCACGGGGGAGGCTCCGTCGGTGGTGGCGTTCTCCGTGGAGGCCGGCGCGGCCGAGGTCTCCGGCGTGCTCCTCGATTCGTTCACGGGGCAGCCGCTCGCCGGCGCACGGGTCTCGGTGCTCGGCGCGATTGGCGTCTTCACCACCACGGATGCCCAGGGGCACTTCACGCTGGACGGCATTGCTCCCGGAGGGCGCGTCCTCGTGGTGACCCAGCCGAATTACGCCGTGCGCCGGGTCGAGATCGCCGTCGGCGCCAACTCGCAGATCGATCTCGGCCCGGGGCTCGGAGTGGATGCCCTCGCGCGCCCGTTCCAGCCGGGGGGCAGCCTGCCGCGTGCCGCGACGGTGGCGAGCGTGCTGGACCGCGGCGTCACGTCCAAGGCTGCCGATCTCAGCTTCGAGCAGGCGCGGGCGGCGGTGCAGGACGCGATGCTCGCGATCGGCGGCGACGACACGGGGGTTCTCGACGACGCCGGCAATCAGCTCAATCCGCGTGTCGTCGGTCCGGGACTGATGAGCCTCACGCCCGGCATGCTCGACCACCTGGCGGAGCGCATCGTGCAGCGCGACGTCTACACCTTTGGGCAGCTCGCGTTCATGCTGGAAGGGAGCCTCGCCTGGGCATTGCCGGAGATCTCCTTCGACGCGCTCCGGCTGCGGCTCCAGCTCGCGGCGAATGCGGCCTGGGCCGATCCGGGGAATCCGGCGGCCGGGGGTGTGCTGCTGCTCCTCAACGAAGGTCACACGCTGGATGCTGCGGCGCCCACCATCACCGCCGAGACGCGCTTCAACGCCCTGCAGGCCTATCTCTTCGTGGCGGCCCAGCTGCTCCAGAATCTCGACGGCCTCAACCGCGCCGTCGACGAGAAGCTGCACCAGCTCGGCCTCGACCCAGGGCAGCTGCTTCGGGACGCTGGCTATGGTTCAGCCCTCTACGCTGCGGCTCCGTCGAAGCCGACGTTCCGAGGTGTTGCGACGTGGGCTCTCGGGAGCCTGCAGCAGGTAGCGGCGCGTGCCCTGGTGCAGCCGGCCTGGGCCGCGGATCCAGCGCCCCCGCCTCCCCCCAACACCGTCCAGGTGCCGCAGCGCCAGACTTGGTATGGAGCGATTGCGAAGAATTTCCTACCCGCCCTCGGCGCC
>CAYGXT010000166.1:0-6567 GCA_964353695.1 uncultured Myxococcaceae bacterium | reverse complement strand
TCGTCTTCGAGCTCGGCGTTCGCGCGGGACGCCCGCCGCTGGTCCGCTACAGCGCGGAGCGGCGCCTCGATTGACGGTCCGCCCGACACCCACCCCCGCAGCCGCGCGGAACCGCCCCGGACTATTCCTCCCGAGCACACGCGGATCATTCTTCGCGAGCGCTGAAGGCCTAAAGCGGTTGCAAAATGCAACCGATGGACTAACCTCAGGTCCATGTCGGAGGACGCCCATGCCTAGTGCTGTCAAGCTGTCGGATGGGATCGTGGCCATCGCTCGAAAGGAAGCGACCGTGATGAAGCGGTCGATCGCAGGCCAGGTCGAGTACTGGGCGGAGCTGGGCCGCTCCGTCGAAGCGGCTGGCCTAGTGGATTATGCCTACGTCCGAGCCGTGCTTCAGGGACAGGGCTCCGTGCAGAAGCTGAAGCCTGCGGAGACGAGGCTCTACCTGGAGATGCTCGGCAACACCCTCGACGGGCTCGATGGTTCGGACACGCTCCGAATCCGCAAGCTTCAGCAGGCCGGCCACCCCATAGCGGGCGAGGATGAGAAGGGCACGCTGGTCGTGAAACGCGGTCGCAAGCGCGGGTGACACCGTCGGCCGCTGTACCGATCCTTCATCTCATCGCGGGCATCAATGGAGCCGGCAAGACCAGCTTCTATTTCGACGTGCTCAAGACTAGGACTCCCGATGCGGAGTTCGTGAACGCGGATCTGATCGAACGTGAGTGTTGGCCGACGGAGATCGGCCAGCACTCCTATGAAGCAGGTCGGCAAGCTGCGGTGCGCCGTGATGAGCTCATCGCCGCTCGGCGCACATTCGTTTCGGAGACGGTCTTCTCTCATACCTCCAAGCTCGCGCTCATCGGTCGGGCGCGCACCGCAGGCTTTCACGTCGTCCTCTATCACATCCACGTGTCGACGGCAGAGCTGGCCGCGGCGCGCGTAGCGACCCGCGTGTCGGAAGGGGGCCACGACGTGCCGGTCGAGAAGATCCGCTCCCGTCATCCGCGCACGCTCGCTCTCATGCGGAAGGCCGTCCGTCGAGTCGACCGCGCCTATGTCTTCGACAACAGTCGACTAGACCGCGGATTCACCCACGTTCTCACGTTCGAAGGCGGCCGCATCCAGAATGTTGGCGGGTACGTGCCCGATTGGGTGAAGGAGACGTACGCGGAAGCGATTGCCGCGTACCTTGCCGAACACGCGGGGAAGCTTTGATGGTTCGGGCCGCGACGGACGAACGAAGGCCGTTCGGGACCTACTCGGCTTCTTCGTGGCGCAAGCCGAAGGCCGTGACGGATCTGGGCATCCGACGCGGCGGCTGATCCCGCCGCGCTCCGCACGGCCCCTCGGAACGGCCACGCCCGCTCGAAGCCCAAGCCCACGTGGCGCGTTCCCGAGGCAGCCGCTGCTGGAGCGTGCGCACACCTCCCCCCATTGAGGACCGCCGTGGTTTGATTTGATCCTGGCCGTATGGCAGCCTTCTTGGCTGTCCGGCAGCGCCCGGCCTACCGATGCAATGGGGGCATCCGGGCTGCCGCAACGGCCCCTGGGGGAGCAGCCGATGAATACCCGCGTGATGTTCGAGACGACCTGGCGCCGGCGCCACTGGCTCTTCGCGCGGCTCCGCCTCTCGCAGCTCTGGAACTACGCGGTCGGCGCCTTCCACCTCGTGCTCAAGCACGAACGGGTCTCGAACCTGCCGGGCGTCGTGAAGATCGACATCAGCCCGATCTGCAACCTGAGCTGCACCGTCTGCGTACACGCCGATCCGAACGGCAACGACGCGCTCGAGCGCCAGAGCTTCGCCCCCGGCCACAAGATGACCGTGGAGCAGTTCCGCAAGATCATCGACCAGATCAAGGGCCGCACGGCAACCGTCTCGCTCTATACCTGGGGCGATCCGATGACCCATCCCGACCTGGACGAGATGTGCCGCATCGCTTCCGAGGCCGGCCTCCAGGTCCACGCCAGCACGAACTTCAGCTTTGGCTTCAAAGAAGACCGGCTCCGGAGCATCGTGACGAGCGGCCTCACGCATCTGACCGTGTGCGTGGATGGCGTCACGCAGGAGAAGTACCAGAAGACCCGCGTCGGTGGACGGATCGACCGGGTGATCCACAACCTTCGCCGCATCGCCGAGATCCGGAAGGAGCTGGGTCGCGAGTATCCGAAGCTCGAGATCCAGTACATCAAGTACCAGCACAACGTCGACGAGCTCGAGGCGGCCCGAAAGCTCTCCGAGGAGATCGGCGTCGAGCAGTTCGCCGATTTCTGGGGAGCTCTCCACAACTACGCCGATCGC
This sequence comes from uncultured Myxococcaceae bacterium, assembly GCA_964353695.1. Taxonomy (GTDB): domain Bacteria; phylum Myxococcota_A; class UBA9160; order UBA9160; family UBA9160; genus MYXO. Next base: position 4,262 of record CAYGXT010000166.1, on the reverse strand, counting down.
GAGCCCGAGCATTACGCCGTGCTCGGGCCCAAGAAGAACCGCGCGCTGCCGCAGTGCTACTGGCCCCACTTCTCGATGGTGATCAAGTACAACGGCGACGTGATCCCCTGCTGCGAGCATCGAATGGCCGCGCAGCACATGATCGGGGGTGATGCGCGTGTGTTCGGGAACGTCTTCGAGACCAGCGTGGCAGAGGTCTGGAACAACGAGGAGTACCGCAAGGCGAGGCGCATCGTCTCGAACCCGGAAGTCGTTCGCGAGCAGCCGGAGCTGCACAAGCATTTCTGCGACGGATGCTTCGTCATCTTCGACACGGAGCTCGAGAAGAACTCTCGCTGGGCGAATCAGCACCGCTGGGAGGATGTCTTCGACATGGACTCCCGCGGCCGGCCGCGGCGCAAGCCGAAGCAGGTGACGGGACTTCCCGCCTAGCCGTTCTCCGAGAGCCTGATCAACCCCTGCGCCGGAGCAACCTCAGGGCGCGCCGTCGCATTGCGCAGCCCGCACCGGGTCGATCGTGGCGTCGGGCAGCACCGGCGGCGTCAAGAAGGCCGGGCTCTGGAAGTCAAAGAGATCCAGCAGCGGATCGGCGTTCGCGTCGCGCGCGGTGAGCGCCGGAAGGTCGAAGCGCGTCTCGATGAAGCGCAGGATCGAAGTGTGATCCTGCACCCGATGCGAGAGGTAGTGCGGGCGCGCGTAGGGCGAGACCAGCACGAAGGGAACGCGGAATCCGTAGCGATCGAAGTCGGCCGCCACGTCGCCCTCATGAAGGATCGGCGGACGGTCGCCGGGCACGCAGGCCGGCGGCGGCGGCACGTGGTCGTAGTAGCCGCCGTGCTCGTCGTAGGTGAGAAAGAGCGCCGTATGCGGCCAGAGCGGACTGTCGAAGAGCGCACGCACCACCTGGGCCACGAAGGCCTGACCGGCCTGCGGGTTCGCAGGCGGATGCTCGTCGCTCTCTTCGTTCGGGCCGCCGAAGTACTTGGGCTCGATGAAGGTGACCTGCGGCAGCGTGCCGGCGGCGGCGTCCGCGTAGAACTCCGCGGTCGGCACCGAGCGCTCCGCGCCGAACTGCCTGACCCGCGCGAACATCGACGTGAAGGGCAGGTCTCCGAAGTAGACCTTCCACGAGATGCCGGCGTCGGTGAGGCGATCGAAGATGCTGGGGGAGTACTCGTTGGCGCCGGCCGGGAAGTCGTTGTGAACGTGCCCATAGGACGTGCCGGCGAGCAAGAACATGCGGTTCGGATAGGTCGGCCCGAGCAGCGATGCGAAGTGGCGATCGCTCATGCTGAAGGTCGAGTAGAGCGCGTAGTAGAACGGCAGGTCGGCGCCTCCGTAGTAGCCGAGCGCGCGGCTCCCGCTCGGATCCTGGGGCACCGCATTGGAAGCGGCGAAGCCGTCGTTCTGACCGCCGTTCCACTGCTGGTGGGATGCGTTCCACGAATGGCTCACGTCAGCGACATCGCAGAGCCGCGTCTGGAGGAAGGGATGGATCGGCGGGCCGCCGGTGGGGTCGGGGTTCGGCGGCAGCGGCGCCAGGCGCCGCTCGGGCGGCGCACCCTCGCGGAAGAGTTGATCGAAGTAGTGATCGAAGGAGCGGTTCTCCTGCATCAGCACCACGATGTGGTCGATCGGGATCTGAGCGCCGTGCAGGCCACCGGGCGCAAGCGTGTCGGCCGGCAGCGCACCGGCAGCGAAGCGACAGTCGGGCGTCTGCTCGCAGGAGCCCGTGAAACCGGCCGTGGCGAGCGCGATCGCGATCAGGAGCAGGGAGTATCGCTTCATGGGGCTCCTCGGGGCCAGGACGTTTGTGGGCACCGCGGCGGAGGGCGCCCCTCCGATAGGTGGCGGCCTTGGCGCGAACGTGGCAAGAGGCGCCCGAGATTCCCCGACATTCCCTGCCTTTCCTGACACGGAGCCCGCCGAGAGGCCACTTCCAAGAAGGCGGCGTCGCTGCCCCCGCTTTCGTCCGCTCTCGCCCGAGGAGGCTCCATGGCCCGTGCGATCCGCTGCCCCTCCCTCGCTGCTGTGGCCCTGCTCTCGTGCGGCCTGCTGCTCGCGCGCCCCGCGCTCGCGGCTTCGTTCAGCGAGGACTTCGAGGCCGATGCAGTCGGGGCCTTCCCCGCCAGCGGCTGGGGAGACGCGCGCCTCGTGGCCCTGCCCAACACGCCCTTCCCTTCTGCGCTCGTGGTGACGACGACCGATCCTTTTGGAGCAAGGACGCATGCGCTGCAGACCGTGGACTCTCCGGCAGCGAGTCGCGGCGCCTTCCGGCTGATCGATCCGGCGCCGCAGCACGCGCTCTCGGCGGACGTGCGCGTCGATCGCTTCGGTAGCAGCGGGCCCGGTGCTACGTCCGTAACGGACTGGCCGCTGCTCTTCGGCATCGCCGGGATCCTCCCGGGCTCGGATCTGTGCTGCTTTCCGACGCCGCAGGTGGGGCTCTTCGTGAGCACGCTGACGCAAGGGTTCCGGCTGTACGCGATCGACGGCGCCGGGAAGGCGAGCAACATCGACCTCGGCGTCGGGGCCTCGGTCGGCGCTTGGCTCCACGTGGAGCTGGGCATCGATGTCGCAAGCGGAAGCGTGCGGAGCCGCATTACGGATCCGCTGTTCCACACGCTGCTGGTCGATCGCAGCGATGCGTTCCCCGGCTGGACTCCCGCCGACTTCGACGCACTCACGTTCTTCGGGGGCGAGCTCGGAGCGGGCGACACCGCCGGCCTGGGCAGCCTCGACAACGTCGGCTACGCAGCGGTGCCGGAGCCCGGAACCTTCACGCTTCTCACGCTCGGCCTCGCCGTCGCCGCGCGGCTCCGCCGTCGCGACCCAGCACGCGCGGCGGGTTCGCTAGTCTTTGGCCATGAACCTCGAGCCCGCCGTCGCTGCCCTACGGACGGCGCTGCCTGATCTGGCCGTCGTCTATCTCTTCGGGTCCGCCTGCAGCGGCGAGACACATCCGGAGAGCGACATCGACCTCGCGTTCCTCGCCCAGGGCAAGCTCGACTCCGTGCTCCGATTCGAGCTGCAGGAGCGTCTGGCAGCAATCCTCCACCGATCGGTCGATCTCGTGGATCTTCGTACGGCTTCGACGGTCCTGCGGGTGCAGGTGATCTCGGGGGGCCGGGTGCTCTACGAGCGCGACGCGGGCGAACGTGCCGGCTTCGAAGCCGCAGCGCTCGGCGCCTACGCGCGGCTGAACGAAGAGCGCCGCGCCATCCTCGACGACGTGCGAAGTCGAGGACGCATCCATGGATGACGTCGTCCTCGCCAAGGTGGCCGTGATCGAGCGCTGCATCGGGCGCATCCGTGAGGAGCATGGCGGAGACGATGCTCATCTGACCGACGATCTGCGCAGGCAGGACTCGATCATCCTGAACCTGCAGCGGGCCTGCGAAGCCTCGATCGATCTCGCGATGCACCTCGTGCGCAGGAAGAGACTCGGGATCCCTCAGGACAGCCGTGAGGCATTCGACATGCTCGTCGGCGCGAAGGCGCTCGATCTCGGTCTGGCCGAGAGTCTCAAACAAATGGTCGGATTCCGGAACGTCGCGGTTCACGACTACACGCGTCTCAACCTGGACATCGTGCGCTCGATCATCACCCGCCAGCTCGCCGATCTCGAGCGCTTCGCGGCGGAGTGCCTCAGGCGTTACGCAGAGATCGGAGAGCCCTAGCCGAGCGTCCGTGCACGGGTGATCCACAGTGCGGTAGCGGGCCAGGGATCGGCCTCGGCGACCAGCACGTTGCGCAAGGTTCGGCGGCCGAACTCGGGGAAGTAGGGCGCACGTTCGACGCGCAGCGCGGGGCCGCCCTCGAGCTCGACACGCAGCCAGCCGCCGCCCGGCAGCCGTAGCCGCGCTCGCGCGCCGTCCAGACGCACCTCGATGTCCGGCGCGAGAGGCAGCGTGAGCCGCGCGCGGCGCGCGGTGCCCTCGAGCCGGTCGCGCACGACGATGGCCTCTCCCGCCATCTCCAACACGCGATGGTGTCGAGTGTCGGGCGTTGCCCAGCCGGCACAGTATGCGGCCACGCGTACGCCGGGCTCGGCATCCTCGAGGGCGACGACGGGCCGCCCGCCGATGCGATGCGCAGCCCAGATCTCGGCCTGCTCCTCCCCGGCCACAGCAACTTCTACCGCGTCCACGGGGAGCGCGGGGCCATGGAGATCACCCGCGGGCCGGGCTACTTCGGCCCCGGACAAATCCGGGTCTGGCACGAGGAGTGGGACCTGCGGCCGGGCGAGTTGCGGGAGCGGA
>CAYGXT010000165.1:0-6576 GCA_964353695.1 uncultured Myxococcaceae bacterium | reverse complement strand
CAGGCCCCGTTGGGGCAGGCAACAACGAGTCTAATGCTTGCCGGCGCTACGCCTCTTGCTCGTTCCGGCGCGTAATCTCCTCGTAGAGCCGGTACCGGGTCTCCAGCATGCCGAGGCTGCGATACGTCTCCCGCGCGCCGTGGTTCTCGTGCTCCACGTAGAGGCGCAGGCCATGGACGTCGGGCTCGCTTGCGGCGAGGGCCCGCACGTGGTCGTGCAGCCGGCGATAGTGGCCGCGGCGGCGGTGCTCGGGATGGACGTAGACGTTCTGGATCCACCAGAACCAGCCGTTGCGCCAGTCGCTCCATTCGGTGGTGAGCATGAGCGTCGCGACGACCCGGCCTTCGTCTTCCACCACGAAGGTTCGGCCGCGCGTTCGATCGGAGAGAAGCGAGCGCATGCCGGCGCGGAGTGTCGCGGGGTCGAGTGCCACGTCTTCGCTCTCCTGCGCCATGGCGAGGTTGAAGGCGACGAGGACGTCCACGTCGAGAGGGCGCGCCTCGCGCACGGCGGCGTCCAGCCCGGAGCTCGGCACCGACGCACGCGAGGCGTCGCGCTGGCGTTCGAGCATGACGGGAAAGGCGGTCGCGTACCGCTCGAGCGCCTCCTCGTCGAGCGTCACGCCGAGGCCGGGCCCGTCCGGCACGCGCACGGAGCCGCCGGAGTAGTCGAGAGCCTGCAGAATGAGGTCGTCCTCCAGCATCACGTGGCCGAAGAGCTCCATGGCGTGGCCAAGCACGCCGGCGCGGGCGGCGCCGAGGTGGATCTGCGCCGCAGACGCGATGCCGAGCGGCTGATTGTGCAGCACGACGCCCATGCCGAGACGCGCAGCCTCGTCGATGGCACGCAGCGCCAGCGTGATGCCGCCGGGCCGCTCGGAGTTGACGCCCAGCACGCGTACGGCGCCGAGATCGGCCAGAGCGAGGAAGTCTCCAAGAGAGAAGCAGCCCTCGTGCGCCATCAGCGGAACCTCGACCTGCTGCTGCACTCGCGCCATGCCGCGCCAGTCGGAGGCGGCTACGGGCTGCTCGGCGCAGTCGATGCCGAGGGGCGCGATCGCGCGGATGGCGGCGACGGCCGCTTCGGGCGAGTACGCCTGGTTGTAGTCGACGCGAAGGCGCGCCTCGTTGCCCAATGCCTCACGCACGCGCGCTACGATGGCGCGATCGGCGTCCGCCCCGAGGCCGAGCTTCAACCGGAAGCTGGCCGTGCCACCCTTTTGGAAAGCGAGCGCGAGCGAGACCATCGAAGCGGGATCCATCAGCGGAACGAGAGCGGCCAGCGGCAGCGTCTCCACACGGCCGCCCATCATCTCGCAGGCGGATCGCCCCGCGATGCGACCCATGAGATCCCAGCACGCCATGTCGAGAAGGCCCTTCGCCACCTCGCTGCGTGCGACGTTGGCGTCCATGCGCGCGCGCAGCGCTTCCACGTCGAAGGGGCTGGTGCCGAGCACGTAGCGTGCGAGGCCGCCGGCTACGGCATCGATCACCTGCGCAGGCGAGACGCCCGTCTCTGGCAGCCAGACGAAGGCTTCGCCCACGCCTTGCGCGCCATCTTCGGCCGTGAGGCGCGCGATCACGAAGTCGCCACCGAGCCAGGTCTCTTCGGCGGGGATGGCCATGCCGAGCCCACCTTCGGAGCGCGCCATGGTCTCGCGAACCTCGGCGCGGAAGGGCACGTGCAAGGGGAAGAGTTCGATGCGATCGACTACGGGGGTGTTGCTCATGGCCGGGGTAGGGTAACGGCCGCCGGGTCGATGCGGGAAGAGGGAGACTCGGCGTCAGTTGGAGCGTATGCGGGTCCTATTGTCACATTCCACGGTCAGACGCCCCCCTGCTCAGAGGGAACCCCGAGATCGCTCCGGTCATGAACCGAGGGAGCGGGTGAGGGACGTCCGAGCACCGTTCGAGTGAAGCGCGCGTCGCGCCGATATACGCACCGGTACTGAGTCTGGTTTCCGGTGGAGGGGTCGACGCCCGATGCCGCTCGATGCGACTACGCTCGCACTGGTTCCGCTGGCGACGGGGATCGTCACCAGCTTCGTGGCCGAGCGCTTGCTGCGTCGGTACCAGACCCCTACGGCGCCGGCGGCGACGCTGCTCTTCGCGGGTCTATCCGTCTGGCTCATCGCTACAGGCCTCTCGCTGCTGATGAGCGACGTGCGGGATCAGATCCTGTTGGAAAAGCTCACTATCCTGGGCGCCGTGGCCGTCCCCCTGGCCTTCCTGCTCCTTGCCGCCCGTGCGGTACGCCGCGATGGCTGGATCACGCGCAGCACGTTGGCCGCGCTCTGGGTGATTCCCGTGGTGACACTCGCGATGATGGCGACCAACGGCGTGCACGGCTGGCTCTGGTCGCGTATCGACGTCGTGGACCTCCCGGACGGGAGGACAGGCCTGATCTTGTGCCGCGGTCCCTGGTTCTGGGTCATGGCCGCGTACGCCTACGCGGAGCTCGGAGCGGCGACCTGGCTCCTGGTCTCGAAGTACGGGCGCGACTGGGAGCGCTACCGAATCGAGGCTCTCCTCGTCTCAGTGGGTCTCATGGCGCCAGTGCTCGCCAATCTCCTCTACCTGTCCGGGCGTAGCCCACTCGACCTCGACCCGACACCCTACGGTTTCACGTTGACGGCGGCGCTCCTGGCCTGGGGGTTCAGCCGTCAGGGCATTCTCGAAGCCATGCCGGTGAGTCGCAGCACGGTGGTGAGGGAGCTCCGCGACGCGCTTCTGGTGGTCGATCCGCGAGGGCGTCTGGTGGACATCAACCTCGCCGCGCGCAGCATCCTCGGCCTCTCGGACTCCTTCGTGCAAGACCTCCAGATTCGCCAGGTGCTCGAACGCTTCCCGCAGCTGCTCGCGCTTCTCGAGCGTCCCGATGGAGAGATGTCGAGCACGGTGGAGGTCCAAACGAAGGCTGGCGCAAGAATGTTCGACGTGCGGATCTCGGAGCTTCGCGAGCGGAGCGATGTCGTGGCAGGGCACCTGGTGGTGCTGCGCGACGTGACCGACTACCTGAAGGCCAATGAGGAGGCGCGCGCAGCCACGGTCGCCAAATCACAGTTTCTGGCCAACATGAGCCACGAGATTCGGACGCCCATGAACGGCGTGCTCGGGCACGCTCAGCATCTTGCGCAGCTGCCCCTCGGCGCGGAGCAGCGGGGCGTGGTCGATGACATCCTGAGTTCCGGTGAGGCATTGCTGCACGTCATCGGCGACATCCTCGATCTCTCGAAGCTCGAGGCCGGGAAGCTGCGGATGGATCCCGCTCCGTTCGAGCCGCGCTCTCTCGCGCAGGAAGTGACGAGGCTTCTGGAGCCGCGGGCGCAGGAGGCTGGCATCAAGCTCGAAGTCGCAGTCGCCAGCGATGTTCCGGCCTGGCTGCTGGGCGACGCTGGACGCATCCGGCAGGTGCTGGTCAATCTCGGAGGCAACGCCGCCAAGTTCACGAAGAAGGGCAGCGTCACGCTGCGCTTGCGCTGCGATCAGATCTGCGACGGAATTGCGGCCATGCGCTTCGAGGTCGCCGATACGGGCATCGGAATCCCCGCGCAGGCGCTCGAGACCATCTTCGATGCCTTCACACAGGCCGACGCCTCCACGACCCGGCGTTTCGGAGGCACGGGCCTTGGGCTCACGATCTCACGCGAGATCGTGAGCTGCATGGGCGGGGAGCTCGGCGTGGAGAGTGAAGAGGGCAGAGGCTCGACGTTCTGGTTCGCGGTTCCGCTTCCCGTCTGCGAGTGCTCTGCGCTGACCGGTGAGACACTGATGAGTGCAAATATGGAGCGGCCAGCGCCTGCACGGACGCTCCGGGTACTCGCTGCGGAAGACAACGCCGTGAACCAGCGCGTGCTGGTGAGGCTCCTCGAGCGGCTCGGCTGTCGGGTGGATCTGGCAAGCGACGGGCGTGAGGCGGTGGAGCGGGTAAGGAGCGGCTCGTATGACCTGTTGCTGATGGACTGTCAAATGCCCGTACTCGATGGCTTCGAAGCCACGCGCGAGATTCGGGCGCTCGACGGCGAGGCCGCACGGATTCCGATCGTAGCCGTCACCGCCCACGCTCTGCCGGGGGACAGGGAGCGCTGCCTCGCCCAGGGGATGGACGACTACGTCACCAAGCCGCTGCGGGTACGCGATCTGGAGCGCGTGATCGCGCGCTGGGCCTCCTGAGAGGCGCCGTTCGCTGAGCACGCCTTCCTAACGGCGCTGACCATCCGCAGAAACGCTGGTTGAGCCGGCACGCACCTTGCTTTCGTAACAAGCTGGCGGAAGAGGAAGCGGGTCGTGCAGCGGCCGCATCTCGTCACAAGACAGGCGTTTCGGAGGCGAGCTGCCGGTTCGCACCGGGGCGCTATTGCGACATTATATCTCACAATTATGTGTCGTTTTGTCGCATTTCCGGCGCTGGCGCCGTCATTGCGTCTGCGCTGGAGCTGCGAACCGTGGGCCTATCGGCGCTGCGGAGCTCAGGAGAAGGACATGTGCCGGACGAGGCGGATCTCGGAGACGGGGCGAATCCTTCGTGCGATGCAACTCATCGTTGCGGTAGGGGCGTTGCTCCTCGGCGCTGCGGGGGTTTCGACGGCGGCAGTCGACGACGCGGATGGGGACGGGATCCCCGACCCGAGCGACAACTGCCTGCTGGTCAAGAACCCATCGCAGACGGACAGCAACGGTGACTTCTTCGGAAACGCCTGCGACGCCGACCTGAACAACGACGGCATCGTCAACTTCGTGGATCTCGCGCGCATGAAGGGCGTCTTCTTCAAGCTCGACCGCGATGCCGATCTGAACGGTGACGGCTTCGTAAACTTCGGCGATCTCGCCATCCTCAAGGCGGCCTTTTTCAAGCCTCCCGGACCCTCCGGCCTGCTGCCCGCCGTACGACCCGCTTTATCGAATCTCGTGCTGTCACGGACGTCGTTTCCGCTCCTCCCTTCCGGGGGAATCTTCACTCTCGATCTGGCGTTCTCTTTTGCGGACGGCGAACGGAACATCGATCGGATCGAGTCTCGTTTGAGCAGGCCAGACGGAACCTCCCGGAGCTCGTCCGATCCGTTTGCTCCCAATCTGGCAGCAGGAAATTCCAGCCGCGAATATGTGATCGACAGCTCCTTCCTACCGGGGAGCTATCAAATCGACCTGGAGCTGCTGGATGCAGCAGGGAACCGGAGTGGGATCCGCTCGGTATCCTTCTCCGTGAACGCCGCCGCGACTTCTCCCTGGGGGATCACCGGTTTTTCTCCTGCGAGCGGCAAGCCCGGCGACCATGTCACGATCAATGGATTCGGATTCGACGCGACGACGCCAGCCTCGAACACGGTCCACTTCAAGGGGAGCCTGGGGACGGCGGAAGTGCTGTCCTCCACGACGAACCAGGTCGTGGTCTTGGTGCCGAACGGCGCGGTGAACGGGACGCTGCTGGTCTCAGTTCCCGCGGGCCAGGCAGAGACTGCGAACATTTTCAGCGTCGATCCGACCCTTGTCGTCACCCCGTCGTCAACCAGTCTGATCGTGGGACAGACGCTGGAATTATCCTGCATCCGAAGTGGCGGATCGGGCGAGACCGGCATCGCGTGGAGCGTTCCCGGAAGCCCCCCTCCTGGCGCGGGATCGGGGACCATCGACGCGAAGGGCGTCTACTCGGCTCCGCAGACCGTTCCGGCCGCAAACCCGATCGTCGTCCGCTGCAGCGCCGCGGGGAATCCGGGCTTCTTTGCGGAGGCCACGGTGGAGGTGCTCGCCGCATTGGTCCAGCCGGGGGGGCCGATTCAGCCGGCCACGGGAGGAGAAGCCAGCGCGCCTCGGGGAGAAGCAACGATCACGGTCCCGCCTGGCGCCCTCGCTTCAGCGACCGTCATTACGATCGCCCCGGTCAACTCCGACTTGCTCCCCGTCCCATCGCCGGATCACATCAACCTCGCCGCCTTCGAATTTCAGCCGTCGGGACTGGTTCTGAATCATCCGGCAACGATCACGCTGACGCTCAAGAGCCCGCAAACTCCGGGTGCGACGCTTCCCCTGTTCTTCCTCAATGCGGTGACAGGGCTGCTGGTCGACACGGGTAGGACGCTCCTCGTCGGCGACAGCGGAACGACTGCCACCGGCGAAATCGATCACTTCAGCAAGTACGTCGCGGCCGTAAGATTTCCCGCCCCAGCGCAAATCAGGGAGGCGGCTGTCTTCAACAACTTCTCCCCCTTCTTCCCGGAATTCGTCTTGGAAGTGCCGCCCGACCTCACCATTCTGGAGGGGTTGTCGGTCCCTGTTCTCGTGAAAAGAGCCGCGGGGCCCGGCCCCGGCGGCGGTCCGTTCGGCATGAGCCTCTCGGTGATTCCCGTACTGGCAGGATCCACCGAGACGAACACCCCCCTCAGCGCGGGGCCGCTGGTCCAAGCGAGCGGTGACGGATGGGAGCTGGGAACGGTCCTCAACATTCCCAAGCTTCCTTCCTGCAACGAACCGTCGACCTTGCAGGCCAACCTGGTGATCAAGTCGCTGCAGTCCGGCTCTACGACGAGGATGCAGATCCCCTTCACCATCCAATGTCTCGACGAACTCAATTTCAGCGGCG
>CAYGXT010000164.1:0-6670 GCA_964353695.1 uncultured Myxococcaceae bacterium | reverse complement strand
CGACCGGCTGCGGGTTGAAGCCCACCTGGGGGGTCGTCAGGTTCGACCACTTCGTGGCGTTCGCGATCGACGGCGTCGCTGCGAGCAGATCGGCCTTCGGGAGCACGAGGAGGGTATGTCCCGAGCACGTCACCGGGATGCCCGACGGCCCGAACCCACACCGGTCGGTGGCTACATAGATGCCCGCGGCGTCCATCCCGAGCTGCGGAAAGTCGGCCCAGATGCTGTCGGTGGGGTCGCTGTCGATCTGGAACCCGGTCCAGCCCCGAGTCGGGTCCGCGCTCTTCGAGACGGCGACCAGGTAGCTGTTCGGAGCAAACAAACTGTTCGGATCCCTCGGGGTAGATCCGTCGATCGAGACGGCGAACCAGCGCTGGCTCGCGGCGTCGTACAGGAGGCGCGGGTCGAGCGCGACGCTGGCGCCGACCGGCGTGACGCCCGCCGCGACCCAGAACTCCTTGAGCGTGCTCGTGCTCTCGAGGAGCGCCCCGTCGCTCTTGCGGTAGACCGCGTAACCATCGTTCACGAGTTCGACGATGTGCTGCTCGCCAACGGCACCCATGGTGTCAGGGCGATCCGGCCAGAACATTGGCGGGGTGGGGGGACTCGCGACGCGGCCGGTGAAGTTGAGGCCGATCTGCACCTGGGCTCCGGCGGAGCCGGCCGTCGCGGCGAGCAGCGCCAGCGTGGCGGCGGCAAGAGCAAGCGCCGCGGCGAGGCGCGGCAGGGTAGAGAAATTGGATCGGGCGGCAGGCGGCTGCATCGGGAACTCCTCGGCTTCGGATTCGTGCACTCCCGTATAGGACGGGGAGGAGCCCGGCGGCGCACACGCTGGCGCCGCGGCCCTTCCCATGGGTGTGCCGATTCTGCCCCCCCCCCGTAGATTCGTCAACCTTTTTCTGCGCAAAGAACCGAGATTATGGCTAACTATTGCTAACTATTAGTTGTCAGAGTAGAATTCGAGCCCATGGCAGAGCATGAGATCGAGACCTGGAGCGTTCCGGTGCCGGCAGACTTTGCGGCGGAGCTTCGCGCGGTGATGGAGGCCGAAGGGTTCAACTCGAAGGCCGAGTTCACGCGCGCTGCCCTTCGCGAGAAGCTCGAACGCTCCGCGAGGCGGCGGCTCGAAACCGCGCTCCTCCAGAGCCTTCGAAGCTCGGACTCTTCCAAGTCCACGGAGGCGCTTCTCGACGAGCTTCGTGCCATCGCGCAAAGCGTCAGCCGTGATGACACCGGATAGTGAAACGCCTCGTCCGCTCTGAACGCTCCGATGACGACGTTCGAGAAGTCGTCGAGCATCTCCTTCGCGAAGCCTCCGCCTCCGTAGCACTTCGCTTCATCGACGCTCTCGAGGGCCCGCTATCTGCTCCCCGCGACGCGCCACATTGATTAGCCTCGAGAGCGAACAGCACCGGCGCTCGTGGAGCCTCCGAGCGCATGGCTCGACTCCGTGCGCGCATTCAGGGGACCCGTGCTGCCGGTGAACTGCGAGGTCGGGGTTGGGGCGGCTCGCGGAGGCGACGGTGATCCTTCGAGGTTCCATCTTGGCACGTCGCCGACAGCCGAAACGGCGCCCATCGCCGCGCAGCGAGCAGCCACGAGCCGGAGCGGGCCGCCCCAACCCCGACCCCACCCACATCAGCGCGCTGTGTCCGCGCGGCGCATCAGCGCGACGAGTTAGCGCGATGAGACGGCGGCTGGCGTTGAGTGGTCTGTACCAGGGCGGGCGAAGACGGCATCGAGGGCAATCTCGGCAGGTGCCGGGGCGATGTACATCGCCGGCGCAGCCTCTACGGGCCGCGGATGCGCGAAGCTGCCAGGGGGTGACGTGCGGACCCGCTCGGCGAACTCGCGCACGTAGTCGCGGCGTGCCACGGGGAGAGCCTCGGGCCGCGCGAGCAGGCTGCGGGTAGACGAGAGATCGATCTTCCCGGCGAGCGCGAGCACGGCAAAGGCCGTGACGAGGAGGAAGGCCAGCGTCACGAGGCCGATCCCGACCAGGTCGCGCAAGGGCACCGCCTGCCGGCGCTGGCTCCGCTCCGCCTCGCCCGTAAGCATACGCACGAGCGTGTCTCCCGGATCGAGGCCGATGGCAAGCGCCACCGTTCGGACGAAGCCGCGGGCAAAGGCGTCTCGCTGCCGGTCGAAGGCGCCCGACTCGAGCCGCGCCAGCGAGCGGCGCGGAATCCGGGTCACGGACTCGAGTTCCTCGAGACTGAGGCCACGCAGACGGCGCTGCTCCGAGAGGTAGGTTCCGATCGAGAACGTGCGCGTGGCGGCGGGCGCGACGGCTTCCGAGACGTCGAACGCGTAGTGGTCTGCCGTGCTGCCCGGTGCTGTCACTGCAAGAGCTTCCGATACTCCTGCGAGCGCTTGCCCCACTCGCCGCCGGGCTGGCGCTCGATCACCGTCGAAAGATGGGCGAGCGCATGATCGCGATCGCCCATCGAAATGTAGATCTCCGCCATTCGGTAGTTCGTCTCCGCCTCGGCCGACCACCCCGGCTGCACCGCGAGCACCTTCGAGAAGATCTCGATCGCCTCGGCGCGACGCCCCGCCTGCGACTCGAGGATGCCGAGGTTGAGCAGCGCTGGCCAGTAGTCCGGCTTCATAGCAATCGCCTGGGCGAGAGATTCTCGTGCCTGCGCGCTGCGGCCGAGCTCGAGCTGGGCCCAGCCGATGTTGGTGAGCGCGCGCCACGGCGCGGGAAAGGTCGCATCGTCCACCAGGCGCTGGCTCTCGGAGATCGCATCCTCATAGCGCTGCATCTGGACGTAGAGCGCGGAGAGGCTGAGCCGGGCGCCCTGGAAGCCCGGGTTGAGCTCGATGGCGCGATGGAGGTGCTTCTCGGCGTCCGGGAAGCGGCCGGTCACGCGGTAGGCCTCAGCGATCGCATGGTGGATGCGCGGCTGCTTCTCGTCGAGAGCGAGGGCGCCCTGCAGCTCGCGGACGGCCATCGCCGTGTTGCCGTTCTTCAGGTAGTCGACGCCCAGATCGTAGTGGCTACTGACCTTGCCGAGCCGATTCTGCTCGATATCCGGGTCCTGGGCGCAGCCGAGGCAGAGCCAGAGTGCCGCGACGAAGGCCATGGCGCAGTTTCGGGCGAAATCATGTTGCATCGAATCCCCCCTGGAGGTCGGCTTCTTCAGAAGGAGCCGAGGAGTCGCAGCCAGAGGGGCGGGCGCTCTCCCGCCTCCCCCCTCCGAGCACGTTTGACGAGGCGCAGGCGCCCGAGCATCGAACTCTCAGGCTTCGGCTCCGGCACGGCCGGCTCGAGCGGGAGGGGGGCGAGCCGGCGTCGGAACTTGGTGAGCGGAAGCGGCTCCCGTGTGCCGCGCGTCGGGGGCGCAAGGGCGACCGCCTGCACGCGGGGGCCGGCGCCTGCCTCCATCGAAGGTTCGGCGGATGTGGCATCGGGCTTAGACCAGCCCGTGAGTTCCCACCAATGATCGAGTGCGCGCCGGCGAATTTCTGGGCTCGCGGACGAGAGGGCGTCGTCGTCGAAGAGGAAGCCCATGCCCTCGGCGAATGACAGCGCGGCATCGATGGCCGTCTCCAGCGTGCCGGGCTCGGTCGCACCGTCCCAGGACCAGCAGACGAGGGCGCCATTGCCGAGAGAGCGCACCAGCACGCTCAGGGCGACGCTGCCGTCGGGCTTCTCATGCGCGGCGATGGCAGCCCGCGCCGGGCCCGCCGGCAGCTCGTCCGCCGTTAGCTCCGGCGTATTGAGCGCGAGCCGCAGGCTGCGGAGCTGTTCCTCGCGGACGACAAGGGGATGGCTGCGAGAGAAAAACATGGGCTGTCATCGGTAGACTTGCGCACGGGCTTGAGCTTCCTGCGGGCGCAGCCGCCGGCCCAAGGCACCGACCGAGAAGGGGCTTCGCGCAACGGCCGAGAGACCGGCCCCGGCTCCTGCCTGCTGGCCTTTCGCCCGCCGACGGGGGAGATAGAATCGACCGCACGTACCGCTTCGGGAGAAGAGCTTGCCGACCAAGAGGGTTACCAAGAGGGTTAAAGAGATTAAAGATGTGGCCATCCGCTTCGCCGGAGACTCCGGCGACGGCATGCAGCTCACGGGAACCAAGTTCACCGAAGCCACAGCCCTGGCCGGGAACGACCTATCCACGTTCCCCGACTACCCGTCCGAGATCCGTGCTCCCGCCGGCTCCATCGCGGGCGTCTCCGGCTTCCAGATCCATTTCTCCTCGCGCGATATCCGTACGCCCGCGGACGCGCCCGACGTGCTGGTCGCCATGAACCCCGCGGCCCTGCGGGCCAACGTCGCGGATCTGCGGCCGCAGGGCCTGCTGGTCGTCAACAGCGACGCCTTCACCGACAGGAACCTCAAGCTCGCCGGCTACGAGGCGGATCCTCTGCAGTCGCTACGCGATCAATTCACGCTGGTCGAGATCCCGATGACGAGGCTCAACCGCGAGGCCGTGAAGGACCTTACCTTCAGCCAGCGCGAGGCCGACCGCTCGCGAAACTTTTTTGCACTGGGGCTGATGTGCTGGCTCTACGGCCGGCCGCTGGTCTCGACGCTCGAATGGATCAAGGGTCGCTTCAAGGGTGAGACGCAAGAGGCCAACCGCCGGGTGCTTCTTGCCGGCTACAACTTCGGCGAGACCACCGAGCTCTTCCCCGTCTCCTATGTGGTGCCGAGCGCCAAGACCGAGCCCGGCCGCTACCGGAACATCACCGGCAACCAGGCACTGGCCTGGGGGATCCTCGCCGCCGGTGTGCAGACGGGCCGGCCCGTCTTCCTCGGTGCCTACCCGATCACGCCGGCCAGCGACGTACTCCACGAGCTGACGCGCTTCCGGCACTTCGGGGTGAAGACCTTCCAGGCCGAGGACGAGATCGCCGCCGCCGGCTCTGCCATCGGCGCCGCCTATGCCGGGCAGCTCGCGCTCTGCACCACCAGCGGGCCGGGCATGGTGCTAAAGCAAGAGGCCGTGAACCTCGCGGTCATCACCGAGCTCCCGCTGGTGGTGATCGACGTACAGCGCGCCGGCCCATCGACCGGCATGCCCACCAAGGTCGAGCAGGGAGACCTGCTGCTCTCGCTCTTCGGACGCAACTCAGACAGCCCGCTTCCGGTCATCGCCGCCGCAACGCCGGGAGACTGCTTTCACGCCGCCCTCGAAGCCTGCCATATCGCGGTCAAGTACATGACGCCGGTCGTGCTGCTTTCGGACGCCTATCTCGCGAGCAGCTCCGAGCCCTGGAAGATCCCCGACATCGAGGCGTTGCCGCGCATGCGGGTCAAGCTTCGCACCGATCCCGAAGGCTTCGAGCCCTACGCTCGCAACCCGGAGACCCTCGCTCGCGACTGGGTGGTGCCCGGAACGCCGGGACTCGAGCATCGCATTGGCGGGCTCGAGAAGGAGGACGTCTCAGGCGAGGTCTCCTACAGCCCGGAGAACCACGAGCGCATGCAGGAGCTTCGCGCCGAGAAGGTCGCACGCGTCGCACAGGACATACCGCCGGTAGAGCTCAATGGCCCGGACTCCGGCGATCTGCTCGTCGTGGGCTGGGGCAGCACGCAAGGCGCGATCCTGTCGGCGGTGGAGGAGGTGCAGGCGCTGGGGCACGCCGTCTCGAGCGTGCACCTGCGCTGGCTCAACCCGATGCCCTCGAACCTCGGTGACGTGCTGCGGCGCTTCCGGCGCGTGCTCGTTCCTGAGCTCAATGCTGGCCAGCTCGCGCTGCTGCTGCGGGCGGCCTACCTGGTCGACGCCAAGAGCCTGACCAAGGTGCAGGGCAGGCCCTTCAAGGTCGGCGAGATCCGGACGCGCATCGAAGCCATGCTGCGCGGGGAGGCATGAAGTGACGATGCAGGAGACCGCGAGCAAGCTCTCGAAAAAGGACTTCAGCTCCGACCAGGACGTGCGCTGGTGCCCTGGCTGCGGCGACTACTCGATCCTTTCGAACGTGCAGAAGGTGATGCCCGAGCTCGGAGTGCCACGCGAGAAGGTGGTCTTCATCTCGGGCATCGGCTGCTCCAGCCGCTTTCCCTATTACATGAACACCTACGGCTTCCACACGATCCACGGGCGCGCACCGTCCTTCGCAACCGGGGTCAAGATCTCGAGGCCCGATCTCTCGGTCTGGGTCGTCACGGGTGACGGCGACGGGCTCTCGCTCGGCGGCAACCACCTGCTGCATACCATCCGCCGCAACCTCGACCTGCAGATCCTGCTGTTCAACAACCGCGTCTACGGCCTGACCAAGGGCCAGTACTCACCGACCTCGCGCCTCGGCATGAAGAGCAAGTCGTCGCCGCAGGGCACCATCGACCATCCCGTCGATCCGATCCGCTTCGCCCTTGGCGCCGGCGCCACCTTCGTGGCCCGCACCGTGGACGTGGACGCGAAGCATATGCAGGAGACGCTCCACCGCGCTCACGCGCACAAGGGAACGGCCTTCGTGGAGATCCTGCAGAACTGCTCCGTGTTCAACGATGCCGAGTGGGCCGAGATCACGGACAAGAAGACGCGCAACGCGGCGACGCTCGTGCTGCAGCAGGGGCAACCCCTCGTCTTCGGCGACGAGGAGAGCCGCCAGGGCATCCGCTTCGAGCACGGCCGACCGCACCTGGTGGCGCTCCCGCCGGGCAGCGACCCGGTCGAGGCCGGTGTCACCGTGCACGATGAACGTACCGACTCCG
>CAYGXT010000163.1:0-6671 GCA_964353695.1 uncultured Myxococcaceae bacterium | reverse complement strand
CTTCGCACCCTCCGCTGCAAACAGGCGCGCCTCGGCCTCGCCCTGCCCCCGCGCCGCACCCGTGATCAGCGCCACCTTCCCGTCGAGCTTGCCCATCCTCTCGCTCCTTTCGCGTTCGGCCCACCGCCGCCGCGGCATTCTCGCTCGGCAGGAGGGCCGCTGCAAACCGCCCCGGCTGCGGCTACTGTCGACGAGACTGTGAGACGTCCGCCGTACACGAAGGGCCTCCACGACCTCGGCAGCGGCTGCTTCGCGTATCTGCAGCCGGACGGGAGCTGGGGCTGGAGCAACGCCGGACTCGTAACCGACGGCGGCGAGTCGCTTCTCGTCGACACGCTCTACGACCTACCTCTCACGGCCGAGATGCTGCACGCCATGCGGCGCGCCACATCGGCCGCGGTGCGCATCGGCACGCTCGTCAATACCCACGCCAACGGCGATCATTGCTACGGCAACCAGCTCGTGAAGGGCGCCACGATTGTCGCTTCGGCAGCGAGCGCCGCCGAGATGGACGAGCTGCCGGCAGAAACGATGGCGATGCTGCTGAAGAACGCGCCCGCCCTCGGCACCGGTGGCGCCTTCCTGGCGCGCTGCTTCTCGAGCTTCGATTTCGAAGGCATCGTCCACACCCCTCCCACCGAAACCTTTCGCGGCGAATGCGTACGCCGCGTAGGTGCAAAGGAAGTTCGGCTGATCGAGGTCGGCCCGGCTCACACGAAGGGCGACGTGCTCGTGCACGTTCCGGCCGATCGGGTGGTCTTCACGGGAGATATCCTCTTCATCGACGGAACGCCCATCATGTGGGCCGGGCCCGTGGCGAACTGGATCGCGGCCTGTGAGCGCATCGCCGCCATGGACGTCGACGCCGTCGTCCCCGGGCACGGCCCGGTGACGGACACGGCGGGCGCGCTACGCGTCCGCGACTACCTGGTCTACGTGCGAGACGAGGCGCGCAAGCGCTTCGACGCCGGCCTCTCGCCGGAGGATGCCGCCCGCGACATCGCCCTCGGTGACTTCTCCTCCTGGGGCGACGCCGAGCGCATCGTCGTCAACGTACACACCCTCTATCGCGAGTTCAGCGACGGCAAGGGGAAGCAGGCCAACGCTCTCGAGCTATTCGCGCTGATGGCGGAGCTCGCTCAGCGATAGGTTGGCACTCCGCTCGCAGCCAGCTGGAGCTCGTCGTGGGAAACGAGCAGCCGGGCGCCGCCGATGTTTCGCAGATCGCGCAGGAAGTGCCGCAGCTCGGTCTGGCGCTCGTCCGCCTCGGGCACCACAAGCAGGCGGTAGAGCACGGGCTTCGGGATGTCGAAGTCGATGCCGGCAACGTTGTTCACGATGTCGCCGGTGAAGGCGAACTGCATCGGGCCCAATCCGTCATCCACGTTCACGACGACGATCTGGCTGCCCGGCGTGTGGCCGCCGGCGGCGATCACGAAGACGCCGGGGAAGCCGGGCACGGGCTGGAGCCCTCCGCTCGTGATCGGCACCACCTCGACGCAGGGCGCGTCGCCCTCCCCCTGCGCTCCGCGCTTGACCCCGGCCAGCAGCTCCCGGCCCGGGCGGGTGGTGTAGTTCGGGCGCTGGTCCTGCGCCTCGGTCATGAAAACGCGCAGCGGGCGCGTGCGCCCGCGACACAGCTCGGCGACACCTCCCACATGATCCTGATGCAGGTGCGTGAAGACGATGCCCTCCACGCGCTGCTTTGCGGAGCCGAGCTGCTCGGCGGCCGAGGCGTGGGGCTCTATGGGCTTGCCTCCCGAGACGAGCTCGATCGGCCGGCCGAAGCGGAGCGCTCCCTCGCGGTCCATGCCCACGTCGACGAGCAGGATCCTCCCGTCCATCCATTCGAGCACGAACGAGGCATGGCTCATCACGTAGGGCTCGTCGGGCTTCGGATCGAGCTTCGCCTCGAGTACGCCAGAGCGCGGCATGGTCTGGCTGGCCGTGTTCGCCACGGCAAGGTGCACGGGATGCTCCCCTCCTTGGGCGCTTGCCACGACGTCCGCGCGCTCAGGAAGCGGTGCGCGCTCACGGCGTATTGCCGCATGGGCGACGATCAGCCCCACCGCGGCCGCGACCAGCACGAGCCCCAGCAGAACGCCGACTCCCGCGAGAATCTTCCGGAACATGTGCCCCCCTCTGGCGCTGCCGCCGGTCGCGCTCATTAGAGATGACGTTCCCATAAGGTCAAGCGAAAAGCGCGCTATGTTGCCAACCACTCGCGGCGGGTGGCGCCCACCTCCACGGCGGGCCCCCGTTTTTTCATTCGTTCGTCATTCGTGGCTGGCTCCCCCGGTCCGCCTCGCGAGGGCTGATGGCTCCCAAGGACCCGCGCACGCCGGAGATGGCCGCGGCCTCCGCTGGCTATGCGGGGGCCGACGAGGGCGCAGAGGTCCCGACGCAGAGCTGGTCGCCGCCGCGGTCGGCGCCGGGAGTGTTCGCCCTGGCGTGGCCGGCGGTGGTAGCGAACCTGCTGTACTCGACCGTGGGCTTCGTCGGCACGAAGATCGTCGGCGCCCTTGGGGCACCGGCCGTCGCAGCGGTCACCACGGGAAACCGCATCTTCTTCATCCTCCAAGCCGTGCTGATGGCCGTGACCGCCGGCACCACCGCCCTCGTGGCTCGCGCCTGGGGAGCGCAGGACCGCGAGGAGGCCGAGCGCGTGGCGACGGCGTCGCTCGTGCTCTGCGTCGGCCTCGCGGGAGCGCTCACGATCCCCGGCATGCTGTTCTGCAACGAGCTTGCGCGCATCTTCCGACTCGACGCGCAGGCCGTCGCAGACGCAGCCACTTTCATCTGGTGGCTCTCGGTCTTCAACGCTCCCTTTGCAGCCTCCTTCGTGATTGGTGCCGCCCTGCGCGCCGCCGGCGACACGCGCACGCCGCTCTGGATCGGCGCGATCACAAACGTCGTCAACATCTTCCTCGCCTACGGCCTCGTGCTCGGCCGGTTCGGCCTGCCGAAGCTGGGCGTTGCCGGCGCGGCCATCGCCAACGGCCTCTCCTTCAGCTTCGGCGCCGTGATCTTCGCCTGGCTCTGGCTGCGGGGGCGGCTGCTCGTCGGCCCCGGCCCGGGCGGCGCACTTTCGCGTCCGCGCCTGCGGCGGATGCTTCAGATCGGCTATCCGGCCGCGCTCGAGCAGGTCGTATGGCAGGGCGGCTTCATCGTCTTCCTGTGGATCGTCGCACTCTACGGCACGGCCCCCTACGCCGCCTACGGCATCGGCGTCACGATCCTCTCCTTCTCGTTCGTCGTGGGCTTCGGCTTCTCGATCGCCGCCGGGACGCTCGTCGGCCAGCATCTCGGCGCCGACGATCCCGCCGGAGCCGCGCGCAGCGGCTGGCGTGCGCTCCGACTCTCCATCGCGGCGATGGTGGTGCTCGGGACGATCATCGTCGTCTTCGCGCGCTCGATCGCGGAGTTCATGATCGCGGACCCCGAGGTCGTGGAGCTCACCGTCTTCTTCATCTACGTGCTGGGGGCAATGCAGCCGCTGATGGCGATCGAGTTCGCTCTCGGCGGCGCGCTGCGCGGTGCCGGCGACACACGCTTCCCGCTGCTGGCCGTGCTCGCGGGCCTGATTGGCGTCCGCGTGACGCTGGCGGCTCTCTTCGCCTGGCTCGGGCTCTCCGTCCACTGGGTCTTCGCGGCGCTGATTGGCGACTACATCGTGAAGGCGACGATGCTCACCTGGCGCTTCGCCTCGGGGCGCTGGCAGTCCATCCGCTTCATCGAGCCGAGCCCGACATCGGGCTGACGCGGGCGCATGCTGCCCCCGCGACGGAGAAGACATGCCCGACGTGATCCTGGTGCTGAACGCAGGCTCGTCGAGCGTCAAGTTCTCGGTCCACGACGAAGACCCGACAGGCTCACTACCGGCGCGGCTGAAGGGCCAAGTCGAGAGCATCGGCGTAGCACCGCGCCTCGAGGCGCAGGACAGCTCCGGAAGCGACGTTATAGGACGCCAGCTCGACCTATCGCGGGGCTCGGATCACGAAGCGGCGATCGCGTGCATCCTCAGCTGGCTCGGCGAGCACCTCGGCGAGGCCCGGATCACAGCCGTCGGCCATCGCGTCGTGCATGGTGGTCTGCGCTTTGGCCGGCCGGCAAAGATCGACGCCACCGTCCTCGCCGAGATCGAGAGGCTGATCCCCCTCGCGCCGCTGCACCAACCCCATCACCTGGCTGCTATCCGCGCGGTCGCGCGCGCTGCGCCCACGCTCCCGCAGGTGGCCTGCTTCGATACGGCCTTCCACCGTACGCAGTCGCATCTGGCGCAGGCCTTCGCACTGCCGCGCGCCCTCTCGGAGCAGGGTGTGCGTCGCTACGGATTCCACGGCCTCTCCTACGAGTACGTGGCCTCGGTGCTGCCGGAGGTCGCCCCGGAGATCGAGGGCGGGCGCGTCGTCGTCGCGCATCTCGGCAATGGCACGAGCCTTTGCGCGCTGCGCGACGGGCAGAGCGTCGCCACGACGATGGGCTTCACGGCGCTGGACGGGCTCGTCATGGGCACACGCCCGGGCCTCCTCGATCCGGGCGTGCTGCTCTACTTGATGGACGAGCAGGGGATGGACTCGAAGGCGCTCGCAAAGCTGCTCTACCACGAGTCGGGCCTTCTCGGCGTCTCGGAGATTTCGAGCGATATGCGGGTACTGCTGGGGAGCGACGATCCGCGTGCGAAAGAGGCCATCGACCTCTTCGTCTATCGCATCGGCCGCGAGCTCGGGTCGCTGGCGGCGGCCTTGGGGGGCCTCGACGCGCTGGTTTTCACGGCCGGGATCGGCGAGAACGCCGCAGCCATTCGCGCGGGGGTCTGCCGCGGCGCCGCCTGGCTCGGCATCGAGCTCGATCCTGCGGCAAACGCGAGCGGCGGGCCGCGCCTCTCGACCGAGAGCTCGCGCGCCTCCGCGTGGGTCATCCCGACCGACGAGAACCGAATGATCGCCCGCCACACGCAGGCGCTTCTCGGATCTCCGGAAGGCCTCGGCTGACACTTCGCCCGTCTGTTTGGCACGGGACGGAGCCTGCTTGCTACCAGTGCTGGATGTTGCTCCCGGGCAGCGGCTGGACGAGGGCGCGGATTGGGCACTCGCCATCGCCGGAGAGCAGCACCAGCGGGTTCTCCCCCGTCTGGGAATACTGCATCGAGGCCACTCCCTCCCGGATCGGCTTCTGACACACAGGTGTGTTGGGAACCACGACGATCGTGTCGTCCATCCCCGTGAACCCGAGGAGAGCCCCGAGCGGGAAGCGGCCGCGCAAGAGGACCTGCGTGGCGTCCTGATGCCAGACGCGGAAGTCGGCCTGCGCGCGCGGTGACATCATGACCGTGGTCTGGGACGGGCGCCGGTCGCGCCACTCGCCCAGCGAGCCGAGGCCGATGGCATCGCAGCTGACGTCTCCGCGCTGAAAGCTGCCGTAGGGGCCGTTGGCCACGTAGTCCACCGCCGCCTCCGGGCGCAGCACCTCGGCGCAGGCTTCGCTGGCCGGCGTAAAGCTGTCGAGATGCAGGCCGCTCCCGGCCAGATCCACTTCGAGATAGCCCGCGACCGGGACGCTGCGCGTCACCATGAGCGGCGTCTTCAAGCCAGGAATTCCGGCCTGCCAGAGGCTCTTCTGCACGTTGCAGCCGGCGGCAGTAGCCAGCAGGGCGAGCGAAACGGCCCACGAGACCGCGTCGAGACGAGCTCTCATTGGTATTCCCCCCTCGCGTAGAGAATACACCGGAGCAAGCTCGGACTGCGCCGCGCGAATCCCCGCCTCTTCGAGCGTAGGTGGCCTGCCGATAGGACAGACCGATGGGAAAGAGGATGGCGTCGGCCATGAGCGCGCAGACCGGGGAAAAGGAGGACGGCGTGACGGCGGGAGCCCGCCCGGGGGCGGAGACGCTCGCGTCGGCGGAGACACTCGCCTACCGGGCCCACCGGATCCAGAGCTTCCTGCGGCTGGTGGTGTTCGCCTGGGTTGCCTACTTCCTGCAAGACGCCATCCCCGGCCGCTGGCACTCGGCCACTCTCGACGTCGTCCTCGGCAGCTTCACGCTCGCGCTCCTCATCTGGGCCGGGAGGGGCAATGCCGAGCAGAGGGCCCCGATGGCCACGCACCTCGGCCTCGGATTCTCGATGCTCGGCTTGATCTTTGGCTCGCTCCTGTCGGGGCAGTCCGAGTCGCCGACGATCTACTACTTCGCCTGCATTCCGGTCGCTGCCGCCTGGCTACTCGATGTGCGTGCGGCCGCGTTCTGGACGGCCGTCGCCATCGCCGCCACTGCCGGCGTCCAGCTGAGCCAAGATTGGGTCCAGATCCCGCCGGAGTTCGTTCCGGTGGGTGCGGAGCTCCTGCTCACGAGAGTGCTACTCGTACTCGTCTTCTTCTACCTCGGCTACGCCTCGTGGCGCTCGTCCG
Source organism: uncultured Myxococcaceae bacterium (assembly GCA_964353695.1). Lineage (GTDB taxonomy): Bacteria > Myxococcota_A > UBA9160 > UBA9160 > UBA9160 > MYXO. Next base: position 263 of record CAYGXT010000163.1, on the reverse strand, counting down.
CACTGCAGGTGGCAGCCCTCGAGGCTCGCGAGATCACGATCGCGAGGCAGGCCCGCGAGCTCGCCGCCGCACGCGACGAGGCGCTCCGTGCCTCGCGCGTGAAGGGTGAGTTCCTCGCGAGCATGAGCCACGAGATCCGCACACCCATGAACGCAGTGATCGGACTGACGGGCCTGCTGCCCGATACGCACCTCGAGGACGAGCAGCGCGGAATGCTGGAGACCGTCCGCACGAGCGGTGACGCGCTGCTGACGATCCTCAAC
>CAYGXT010000162.1:0-6684 GCA_964353695.1 uncultured Myxococcaceae bacterium | reverse complement strand
GCCTCGGCTGCCTACGGCCGCGCTCTCGCAAAGGATCCGGACTCCGCCTACCTGGTGCGCAGGCTCGCCGAGCTCTCCGCCCGTCAGGGCCGCTACGAAGAGGCCCTCGCCCACGCCGAGCACGCCCACCAGCTCGATGCCGGTGACCGGCCCACGCGCCTGTTTCTCGGCACGCTCTACCGCATGCGGCACGATTCGGCGGCGGCGGAGGGGGTCCTACGCGAGCCGGACGGTGAGCCCTTCGACGACGACGCCGCGATCCTGCTCTTCAGCATCTACGTCGAAGGCGACCGCATGCCGGAGGCGCTCGCTCTTGCCGAATGGCTGGTGAGGACGGATCCGACCGGCGTTCGGGGCTATCTCGCTCTGGCCGGCGTTCACGAGAAGATGGGCCAAGGCCCGGAGGCCGAGCGCGTGCTGCGCCAGGCGCTCAAGGCCCAGCCCGGGAACCTCTCGGTCTATGGCGCCCTCGCGCGCATCCTGCACGAGCGCGGCGACCGCAAGCACGAGATCCAGGTCTATGAAGAGGTGCTGCAGCTCCACCCGTACCACCATGCGACCCTGGTGGCGCTCTCCGATGTTCAGATCACGGAAGGCCGGCGCGACCAGGCCATCGCCACACTCGAGAAGGTGATCCAGGCCCAGCCGGATGACCTGCGCTCGATGCTGCGGCTCGGCTTCCTCGAGTACGAGGCCGACCACTACGAGAAGGCCGTGTCTCGCTTCGAGAAGGCTCTCGCCGCGAACCCGCAGCAGCACGAGATCGCCTACTACCTCGGGCTGGTCCGAGTGCGCGCCCGTGACGAGCAGGCTGCGATCGCCGCCTTCGACCGGGTGCCGCCGGAGCACGAGCGCTACGCCGAGGCGAGGAGCCAGATCGCGGGCATCCTCGAGCGACGCGGCGATCTCGCGGCCGCGCTGGCCGAGCTGGAGAAGGCGAGGTCGCGTGCACCCTCGCGCTCGCTCGATCTCTACGCCGCGACACTGCGCGCTCGCTCGGGAGACTTCGACGGTGCCGTCGGCTTCCTGCAGGGCCTGCTGGACGCGAGCCCGGCCGACGATGAGCTGCTCTACAACCTGGGTGTCCTGTACGGCGAGCAGAAGCGTCTCGATGAGTCGGTCCGCTACATGAACCTCGCTCTCGAGAAGAACCCCGACAACGCGAGCGCGCTCAACTACCTTGGCTACAGCTGGGCGGAGAAGGGCCTGAACCTCGAGCAGGCCGAGGCGAAGATCAAGCGCGCCCTCGAACTGCGGCCCGACGACGGCTTCATCACCGACAGCCTCGGCTGGGTCTACTACATGCGGGCCCGGCCGCTGCTCGACAGTGGCAACGTGAAGGATGGCCGTGCACTGCTGCGCCGCGCGATCCAGGAGCTGGAGAAGGCCTTGCAGCTCACGGGTGGCGATCCCGTGATCTCCGAGCATCTGGGCGACGCCTATCTGCTGCTCCCGGACAAGAAGCGGGCTCTCGAACGCTACCGCGAAGCGATCCGGCTCGCGCCGCGGGAGAGCGAGCAGCCGCTGCTGCGGAGCAAGTACGAGGAGCTCAAGCGGGAGATCGAGTCGAGGTGAAGGGCGCGCGGTGGCTCGGCGTGCTGCTGCTGCCGCTGGCGCTTGCGGCCTGTGCGACTGCCGGCCGCGGGCGCGGGACCGCGACGTTTCCCGTCGATCCGCAGCGGGCGCAGGCCATGCTCGACGGCCTGAGCACGAGCGCCGCTGGCTGCCGGTCGCTTCGCGGCATCGCCTCGCTCGCCTTCGACGGCACAGCTGGCAGCGTACGCTCGCGGCAGGTGATCGTGGTCGAGGCGCCGTCCCGCCTGCGGATCGAAGTGCAGGGCTTCCTCAGCCAGACTGTGGCGGTGCTGGTGACCGATGGCGAAAGTTTCGATCTCTTCCGCGCCGAAGGCCGCTCCCGCAGGAGCGGGCAGGTCTATCCTGGGCTCCTATTCGAGGTGGCGCAGATCGACTTGACGCCCGAGGAGGGCGTAGCGCTGCTGCTCGGGGCGCCGCCGGAGGCGGGCAGCCTGCTGCTGGCGTCGGCCGCGGGCCTCGACGACGGTGGCGTTCGGCTCGACCGTGTCGATACGCAGGGCGTGCTCCGCCAGCGCATCGACTTCGACGCGCAGGGCAGGCTGGCTCGTGTCGAGGCCTACGAGCAGGGGGAGCGCCTGCTCTGGAGCGCCGAATACCGTGACTACCGCGACGTCGGCGGCCTCGCCTTCGCCCACGAGATCGCGCTCTGGTTCCCGTCGTCGCAGACCCAGGTCCAGCTCGACTTCAAGCAGGTGGAGCTCAACCCTTCGCTACCCGAAGGCGTGTTCACGCTGCCACCTCCGCGTTTGGGCCGGCTCGGGCCGTCCGCCGGAGCGGCGGGGTGAACGGCAGGCTGCGCGCAGCGGTGGCCGGAGCTCTCGTCGTGCTCGCGCTCGGAGCCTGCACCAACGATCCGTATCCGTCGGCGGACGCCCTCGAGAAAATCCTCTACCAGCCCTTCGACGATCCGCCGAAGACGCTCGATCCGCAGGTCGCCTATTCGGTCGTCGATCATATGGTGATCGGCTACGTCTACGACACGCTGCTCGGATACCACTATCTGAAGCGGCCCTTCACGCTGATCCCGGGCATGGCGGAGCAGGTGCCGGAGGCGCGCGAGCTAGAAGATGGGCGCGTGGCCTATCGCTTCCGGCTGCGGCCGGGTCTCCTCTTCCACGAGGACGCGTCCTTCTCGCAGGGCGGCGGCGCACGCACGCGTGCCGTGGGCGCGGCGGACGTCGCCTTCTCGCTGGCGCGCGTCGGCGATCCGGCGGTCGGCAGTCCCGTTCTCGAGACTCTCGGAAAGATCTCGGGGCTGGTCGAGTTCGGCAAGCGCCTCGAAGACCGACGCAAGAATGATCCGTCCTTCGCAAAGCTTCGCATCGACCAGCAATACCGTGAGGCGGGGCCCATCGACGGCGTGCGCGTGCTCGGCGAGCTCGAGCTCGAGATCGTGCTCGACGACGCCTATCCCCAGATCCTGTACTGGTTCGCCATGCCCTTCACGGCACCCGTGCCGTGGGAGGCGGTCGCGGCCTACACGGGCGAGGAGGGAGTCGAGAGCTTCGCCGAGCATCCCGTCGGCAGCGGTCCCTTCGTGCTCGCGCGCTACGACAAGCGCAGTCGCATCGTGCTCCGCAAGAACGAGGCCTGGTACGGCGTCATGCATCCCGAGTGGAAGGCGCCGGCAGCGACGTATCCATCGGAGGGGGCGCCGGGAGATGCCGAGGCCGGCCTGCTCGATCCTGCCTACGTGGGCAGGCCTCTGCCCTTCCTCTCGCGCATCGAGTTTCGCCGCGAGAAGGAGCCGATCCCGACCTTCACGAAATTCCTGCAGGGCTATTACGACGCGTCGAGTGTCATCAAGGAGAGCTTCGACCGCGTGATCCAGAAGGGCGATCTCTCGCCCGACATGCGCAGCCTCGGGATTTCCCTCGCCCGATCCGTGGAGCCCGCGATCTCGTACCTGGGCTTCAACATGGACGATCCCGTGGTCGGCGCCCAGGGTGGAGATCGCTCTCGGAAGCTGCGGCAGGCGATGAGCCTCGCCGTAGACTCGAAGGAGTTCCTGCGCCTGTTCGCGAACGGACGCGGGATTCCGGCGCAGACGCCGATTCCGCCCGGGATCTTCGGCTACGACGAAGCCTATGAAAACCCGTTCCGGCAGCCCAACGTGGAGCGCGCGGCCGCCCTGCTGGTCGAGGCCGGCTACCCGGAAGGCATCGACCCGGCCACGGGCCGGCCGCTGCGTCTGAGCTTCGATGCCGGCGATACGGGCGCCGCCGCGCTGCTCCAGTTCCAGTTCTACACCGGTGCGTGGCGTCGCCTCGGCCTCGACGTCGAGGTCGCAGCCACGAGCTACAACCAGTTCCAGGACAAGGTCCGGCGCGGGGCCTACCAGATCTTCACCTGGGGCTGGGTTGCGGACTATCCCGATCCCGAGAACTTCCTCTTCCTGCTCTGGACGCCGATGGGCCGCACGAGCGGCGGCGGACCGAATACGGCGAACTTCTCGAATCCGCGTTTCGACGAGCTCTTCGTTCGCATGAAGGGCATGACCGACACCCCGGAGCGGATGCACCTCATCGAGCAGATGCGGGAGATCCTGCAGCAGGACCGCCCGTGGATCGAGAACTACTACCCCGAGCGTTACGCCCTGTATCACAGCTGGGTGAGAAACGAGAAGCCGGCAGGGCTCTCGCTGCCCACGGCAAAATATCTGGACATCGATGCTGACGAGCGCGCGCTCCGGCGCGCCGAGTGGAACGCAGCCGTGACGTGGCCGGCCTGGGCCCTGCTCGCTCTCTTGGTCATCGTGGTCGCCCCGGGCGTCGTCACCTTCCTCCGGGAGAGGCAGTAATGCTGGCCTATCTGGTGCGGCGGATTGCAGCCGGGGCCGTAACGATCCTCGGCGTGCTGCTCTTCCTGTTCGTGCTCTTCTTCTTGGTGGCGAAGCCGGAGGACGTGGCGCGCAAGGCCCTCGGCGAGCGGGCCCCGCAGCAAGCCGTGCAGCAGTGGATCAAGAACCACGGCTACGATCGGCCGCGCTTCTGGAACTCCGAGAAGCCGACGGAGACGATGCTCGTCGATCACTTCCGGCGCATGCTCAGCTTCGACTTCGGGACCAGCGATGCGGACGACGTTCCGATCTCGAGACGGCTGCGCGAGGGGATCGGCCCGAGCCTCTCGCTCACGCTTCCGCTCTTCGTCTTCGGGCTGCTGCTGGGGATCCCGCTGGCGCTGCTGGTGGCCTTCTTCCGCGACACCTACATCGACCGTTCCGGCGTCGTGATCTGCGTGCTCCTGATGAGCGTCTCGGCGCTGCTCTACATCATCGGTGGACAGTATCTGCTGGGAAAGATGCTCCGCTGGTTCCCGATCTCCGGCTTCGACCCGGCGCCGGCGGTGATCGCCCGCTTCCTCGCGCTGCCGGTGATCGTGGGCATCATCGCCGGGCTCGGCGACAGCGTTCGCTTCGATCGCACGGTCTTCGTGGAGGAGACCAGCAAAGACTATGTGCGGACGGCGCGCGCCAAGGGGGCAGGGGAGGGGCGCATCATGCTGCTCCACGTCTTCCGCAACGGCTTGATCCCGATCTTGACGCAGATCGTAATCGCCATCCCGTTTTTGTTTACCGGCTCGATCCTGCTGGAGTCCTTCTTCGGCATCCCGGGCCTCGGCTCGATCACCGTGGATGCGATCAACGCCAACGACTTCGCGACGCTCCGCACCATGGTCTTCATCGGATCGCTGCTCTTCGTGCTGGGACAGATCCTGACGGACGTGAGCTACACGCTGGCCGATCCGCGCGTACGACTCGAGTAGGGAGAGCGGGTGGAGTCGCACGTCGTCTCGAACCTCGTGGTGGTCGTCCTCGTGGCGGGGGGGCTCTTTGCCGGCTTGCGGCTGCGCCGCAACCGGCTCTGGCGCGAGGCCGGCGTGGAGTTGCTGCGCCGCCGGCCGATCGCGTTGGCCGTGGTGGCGTTCTTCTTGCTGCTCGCACTCCTGGACTCCGTGCGTTGGCAGGGGGGGGACGTAGCGGCGGCGGGGGCCGACGCTGTGGCGCGCTTCGACGCTCGCAGCCTGGTGGACAGGCTCTTTCCCGACGAGTTCCGAGAGAAGAGCTACTCGGCGCCGCTGGCGAGCGTGGAGTTCTACGAGCAGGCCCCCCTGCGCCATCCCCGTCGGCACTTGCTCGGGACCGACATCCTGGGCCGCGACATCCTGCACCTCACGCTCAAGGGCGCGCGCGTGGCGCTGCTCGTGGGAGGCTTCACGAGCTTGATCGTGATCCCCCTGGCATTGTTCACAGGCATCTGCGCCGGCTATTTCGGCCGGCGCATCGACGACGCGTTCTTCTTGGTCAGCTCGACCCTCGCCTCCATGCCCGGGCTGCTGCTGCTGATCGCCCTGATCATGGTGCTCGGGCGCGGCCCGGTGCAGGTCTGCCTGGCCCTCGGCGTCACCAGCTGGGTCGGCTTCGCCCGCGTCGCTCGCGGCGAGTGCCTGAAGCTCCGCGAGCTGGATTTCGTGCAGGCGGCACGCGCTCTCGGGGTGTCGGAGATGCGCATCATCCTGCGCCATATCCTGCCGAACCTGATGCACCTCGTCATCATCACATTTGTGTTGCTCTTCTCGGGCCTGGTGCTCTCGGAGGCGACGCTGTCCTGGCTCGGCATCGGCATCGACGGGAGCTGGGGGCAGATGATCGACCAGGCTCGCGACGAGCTGTCCCGGGATCCGATCGTATGGTGGAACCTCGCGGCGGCCTCGGTGGCGCTCTTCACGCTGGTGCTGGCCGTAAACCTGGTGGGGGACGCCGTGCGCGACGTGCTCGATCCGCGCACGCTCCGGGAGCGCCATTGACGGCCGTGCTCGAGGTGCAGGATCTCGCCGTCTCCTTCCCGCAGGAGGGGGGCCGTGCCTGCGTCGTAGACGGAATCCAGCTCGAGATCGGCAGCGGCGAGGTCGTGGCCCTCGTCGGCGAGTCGGGCTGCGGCAAGTCGATGACGGCGCTCGCGATCCTGCGGCTGGTGCCGCGCCCGGGGCGCGTGGAGCGGGGCAGCATCCGTCTCGAAGGACGCGACCTGCTCTCGCTCCCGGTGACGCAGATGCGAGCGCTGCGCGGTGGCCACGCGGCCATGATCT
>CAYGXT010000161.1:0-6710 GCA_964353695.1 uncultured Myxococcaceae bacterium | reverse complement strand
AACGACACCGGCCTGATTCCACACGACGATCGACCCGGAAGTGAAGCGGGGCCTGCAGGCGCAAGGCGAAGCCTGATCGTCGGCCGTCGCCCCTTCGTCAGTGTGCCCTCGGAAGAGCTCAGCTCAGCTCGCGCCACCCGTCGCCTGCGTATTGCCACCGCGTGACCAACGACAGCTCACGACTCGAAAAGCCCACGCTCATTCGATACACACACGGGTCGAGACGCCAGTCGTCGGCCTCGACATCGAAGTAGCGCAGATCTGCGTCGGTAAGCTCGAACTCGAGTACCGCAACTTCGTGCGGCTCGAGCTGCACGCGGCCGAACCCCTTCAGCTCGTTCTTCACGCGCATGACACTTGATTCTTCGGCGCCGACGTAGAGCTGTACGACGGCCGCGCCCGCTCGCGCGCCGGTGTTCGCCACCTGCACGCTGATCCGAAATGCGGAACCGTCACGCCGCACATCGAAAACGGAGAGCGAGAACGTCGTGTAGCTCAGGCCGAACCCGAACGGAAACGACGGCTCGTGGCCGTGATGATCGAGGTAGCGGTAGCCGTGCAGCAAATCGTGCTCGACCGACAGCGCTGCCACGTCCCACGGCATCAGCTGGTCCATCGATTTCGGAAAAGACACCGGCAATCGCCCCGACGGGTTCACCGCGCCGAACAGCACGTTGGCGATCGCGTGTCCGCCTTCGCGGCCGGGATACCACGCCATCAGCAGTGCATCGACAGCATCGATCCAGTCGTGGACCAGTATCGCGCTGCCGCCCTCCAGCACGACCACCGTTTTCTTCGAGGCGCGCGCGGCGCGCCGGATGAGATCTCGTTCGCGCTCGGGCAGCGCGAGGTCGGCACGATCGCCGCCGCGCGCCAGATCGCTACCCTCCGCTTCCTGCTGCGCCCCCGGAATGAACTCGCCTTCGTCCTTGTACGTGAGACCGGCGACGACGATGGTCACGTCGAAGTCGTTCAGCGCGCTGAAGTCGGAGTGCGACGCGAAGTGCGTCAGCGTGGTCTGCTCGGCCAGCGCGCGCAGCCCGGCCAGCGGCGTGGTGACCGCCGACGAAGTGACAAAACTGCTGCCACGGTCGCCGAGATTCACCGTGTCGGCGAGATCGCCCACCACCGCGATCCGCAGCCCCGACCGATTGTCGAGCGGCAGCAGACCCGCTTCGTTCTTCAGCAGCACGAGCGATTGCTCCGCCACCTGGCGCGCGAGATCGAGGTGCTCGGCGCACTCGACCACCGCTGCATCGGGTGCGTGCTGATCCGCGAGCCGCCACGCCAGTTTCTGATAGACGGCGTTGCGCGCATTGCGGTGAATGATCGCGTGCGTCAGTTCCCCTGACACGAGCGCAAGTGCGAGAGTCTCGTCGGTGAAGTGATGGGCAGCCGGCATCTCGATGTCGAGGCCGGCGTTCAGCGCGGCCGCGGTGGAGCGCGTTCCGAGGAACCAGTCGGATTCGACGAAACCCTTGAAGCCCCACAGCTCCCGCAGAATGTGCGTCAGCAACGGCGGATGTTCGCCGCAATAGACACTGTTCAGCTTGTTGTACGCGCTCATCAGCGACGCTGCTGCGGCCTCGACGACGCAGCGTTTGAAGTGCGGCAGATATACCTCGTGCAGCGCACGCATGCCTATGTTGGCGCTCATTGCGAAGCGGGTGTTCTCGAGGTTGTTGAGCGCAAGGTGCTTGGGACTCGTCAGCACGTGATTCTGCGCGCCGCTGATGAAGGCAACCGCCATCGCACCCATGTGATGTGGATCCTCGGAATAGGTTTCCTGCGCCCGCCCCCAACCGGGATGGCGCAGCAGATTGATGGTCGGCGCGAGCAGCACGTTGCCGCCCTTTGCCGCCACTTCGAGCCCGATTGCAAAACCAACGCGCCGCTCCAGTGCGACGTTGAACGTGGCTGCACGCGCGATAGCGACAGGAAACGCGGTGGCCCTGCCGGCACGCGCGCCGCGCGGACCGTCGACCATCTTGTATGGCGGCAACCCTAGCGTCGCGTCGCCGCCCGCATAGTACAGCCCGTCGATTGGCCGCGGGGAGCTGCCGCGCAATTCGTTGATCTGCTGCGCGGTGGTCATGCGCGCTAGCAACGCATCCACCTCCAGCGCCACTGCGGCGTGATCGATGGCCAGCCCTTTGTTGCCGCGATGAATCGCGCGTGCGTCGAACGCGAGGATATGTTTCATGGCGTGTTCTTCCTGGATGTGGCGGCGGCTGAAAAGCTCACCCCGAGCGGACTTAACGGATAGCCCGCTTCGAGCGACAGCGTGAGACCGAGGGATTTGAGACGGCAGACACGTTGCTTCAAGTCCGCGGTGGGCGAATCGAGCATCGCCGCCAGATCTGCGGCGCGGCGGGCCGGAAACCGCCCGATGAGATTCAGCACCGCGTGTGTCCACGGACCCTCTGCACTGCGACGAGCCTTCGGCGCAGCCGAGTTCGCGGACCGCTCGCGCATCGTACCGCTTGGCCTACGACGCGCAGAGGACGAGTGCGTGCTCTCGCTCTTCGTGCGCACCGTCTTTGCCTCGGTGGGCCTACACGCCCGCCAGCAGTGGAGCATCGACCGGGGCCAGTGCGGCGCCGTGTCGGGGAAGGCGGCACGGCCGAGTTCGGCGCCGACGATCCCCGGCACACCCATGCCTGGTTCACCGGCTTCCAGGGCGATATCGCGTTCGCGGTGGTGGTCGAGGACAGCGGGTTCGGCGGCGAGGTCGCGGCCCCGATCGCCCGCGACTTCCTCACCCTGCTCGCGGGCTGAGGGCTACCGCCGCCAGCTGGCCCGGAGGGCGGCGATCGCGGTCTGCTCGTAGCGGCGGGACGAGGACAGCAGCCGGGTGAATGCGAATGACGCGTGCACGTGCCCGTCGAGGTGCAGGTCCTGCACCGGGACCCCGGCGGCACGGAGCCGTTCGGCGTAGACGGTGCCGTCGTCCTGGAGGGGATCGAACTCGGCGGTCATGATCAGCGCCGGGGGCAGGCCGTGGAGGTCCTCGGCATGGAACGGGGAGAGGCGCGGGTCGGTGTACGGCACGCCCTCGGGCACGTAGCAGGCCCGGAAATCGATCATGCCCTGCTTGGTGAGGCCGTAGCCGGTGGCGAGGCGATCGATCGACGGCTGCGCCATGGTGAGATCGGTCGCGGGCACGTCGAGCCACTGGAAGCACAGCGCCGGACCCGACCGGTCACGGGCCAGGAGGGCCACCACCGCGGCCAGGTTGGCGCCGGCGGACTCACCGCCGATCGACACCCGGGCGGGATCGATGCCGAGCCCGGTGGCGTCGGCCACCAGTGCGCCGAGCGCCGCGTAGCAGTCCTCGACAGGGACGGGGAACGCGTTCTCGGGGGCCATGCGGTAGTCGAGGGAGGCGACGACGCAGCCGCCCTCGCCGGCGATGGCTCGGCACCGTGGGTCGCGCTCGTCGAGGGTGCCGACGCACCACCCGCCCCCGTGAAGGAACACATGGAGGGGGAGCGGGCCTGTGCCCGCATCGGTGGGCCGGTAGAGGCGGACGAGGATCTTCCCGCCCTCGACGGGGACGAACCGGTGGGAGATCTCGACCTTGGGGCCGGGCCGCATCACCATCCAGCCCAGGGACCGAGCCTGGCGCGCCGACTGTGCTCGCCGGACCGTCATCGGGGTGTCGGCGGGGCCGGCTTCCCGGCCGGTGAGGGCGAGGACGGGGCGAAGTCGGAGCTCGAGCGGCATGGGACGTCCTTCAAGGAGAAGATTTCGAGACTATGACCGGAGATGTGTTTTCTGTCCGGTCCGGGCTGGCATCACCGGGTGGGCCACCTCGACGGCGTAACCGTCGGGATCGGTGAAGCGAACGCGACGCCCCGGAACCCGTGCTCGCCGCGCTCGGTGACGTGTAGATACGGCGAGGGGTCGGTGCCGCGCGCGTAGATCACGTCGTTCTCGCGTGCCGTCACCATCAGACCGAAGTCGCGGAGAAAGCGCTCCATCTGCTCGAGATCGGGCGCACTGAATCGAACGAAGGCGATGTCCTTGACCTTGATCATGCTGCGTCCCGGGGCTCGTCGATCACCGGATTCTCGATCGCGCCGATGCCATCGATCTCGACGCGAACCACGTCGCCGGCCTTCAGGAGCACAGGCGGCTTGTGGGCGATCCCGACACCTGACGGCGTCCCCGTCGTGACGATGTCCCCTGGCTCCAACGTGAAAGCGGTCGAGAGGTGCTCGACCAGCGCGAAGCAGTCGAAGATCAACTGCTTAGTGTTCGACTCCTGGAGCAGCTCGCCGTTCACCCAGGTGCGCAGCCGCAACTGATGGGGATCGGCAAGCTCGTCGGCCGTGACGATCCACGGCCCGATCGGCCCATGCGTGTCGAAGGACTTCCCCATCGTCCAGGTGGGGACACGGAACTGCCAGTCGCGCACCGTGACGTCGTTTACGACCAGGTAGCCGGCGATCACGTCGGCGGCGGCCTCGCGCGACACGTGGCGACAGCGCCGCCCGATCACGAATCCCAGCTCGCCCTCGTAGTCCACTACGTGCGAGGCACGCGGAATGTGGACGGGATCGTGCGGGCCGACCACGCAGGTGGACTGCTTGTTGAAGATCATCGGGAGTTTCGGCGTCTCGAGGCCCGACTCCGCTACGTGGTCGGCGTAGTTGAGGCCCACCGCCAGGAACTTTGGCGGTCGCGCGATCGGTGCCTCGAGCCGTGCCTCCGCGAGCGGGACGCGCGGGCCCTTGGCGAGCGCCGCGCGTGCCGCGGTCAGGGCGTCCCGACCCGCCTCGAGGAAGCGGACCATCTCGCGCGGAAGCGCGGGAGCGGCGGCCGCGAGGTCGAGGATCGAGTCGCCGTCGACGAGACCGACTCGCTTCGACCCGCCGTGACTGAAGGTGCAGAGCTTCATCGGGGATTCTCCTCGTGCGAGAAATCGAGGAAGAGGTGCTCGACGGCTCGCGCGTGCGCGTCGATGACCGCCGGCTCGGCGGGGTCGGCGTCGAGTCGCGCGCGCAGTTTCCCGAGCGAACGTTCCATGAGTTCCCGGGCGAAATCAGTCAATTGTCCACCGAGAAAAATGTGTGATTGCTGGCGGACACTGTTGAGTCGCTCATCCGTTGCTTCTCAGTTCATAGCATCCCTTCCTGTGTGGATCAGGAAAGGCTAACCAGATCCATGGCCGGGAAGCAACGCAAGGCGGGTCCGGGTGTCGTGTTGGAGATCTGCACCCTGCCGGGAGAGCCGCCATTGGAGGGCAGGCCCCCGCCGTCCCCTCTTGTAGTTCTCGGCGGTATCGCAGTAGGTGATGCCGCGGTCGAGCGCACTGCCCTTGGCGCACACGCGATCGACGTGGACCGCTGGCGCCGCTACGGGCGGAAATGGTCGTCGTTGAGCAGCAGGCGCTTGTTCTGTGTCGATCCACGCTCAGCCGACCGTGCGTGCGCCCCTCAATAGACGCCGGGATAGGATCCGCCATCGATCTGGAGGTTCTGGCCGGAGACGAAGCTCGCGTGCGCACTGCAAAGGAACGCGCAGGCGGCGCCGAATTCCTCGGGCGTACCGAGCCTTCCCGCGGCGATGCTTGCGGCCATCTCGGCGTAGGCCTGCTCGAGGGAGACGCCGCCGCTCTTCGCGCGCAACTCCGCCATGAAGCGCTGGCGATCAGTGTCGATGCGTTCGGGCAGCAAATTGTTGATCGTAACGTTGTCGCGCGCGACCTCCTTCGAGAGGCCCTTGCACACCGCCGTGAGCGCACTGCGCGCAGCGGTCGAGAGACCCATCGCGGGGTGGGGCGCCTTCACCATTGCGGAGGTGACGTTCACGATGCGCCCGAAGCGGCGCGAGCGCATACCACCGATCACGGACCGGATCAGGAGCGCGGGCGCGAGCAGGTTGGCCTCGAGGGCGGCGAGCCAGCGCGCGTGGTCCCAGTCTTCGAAGCGGCCCGGCGGCGGGCCAGCGTTGTTGTTGATGAGGATGTCCGGATCGGGGCACGCGGCGAGGAGCGCCGCGCGACCCTCCTCGGTGCAGAGATCGGCGACGACGGCGGTGACGCCCACGCCGCTCTCGCGCCGGATCTCGTCGGCGGTCGCTTCGAGACGCTTCGCATCGCGGCCGTTCACCACGATCTCGACGCCCTCTGCGGCAAGCGCCCGGGCGCACGCGCGTCCCAGGCCACGACTCGATGCGCACACGAGCGCGCGGCGGCCCGCGATTCCTAGGTCCATGGGAGCTCCTTTCTCACGCCGGTCAGAGCCCGACGCTGCGGGACAACGCGCTGCACAGCGCGCCCCCCGGGTTCGCGACGGCGTGCGCGCTGCGCCAGGCCACGTGTTGGTCGGGCCTTACCAGCAGCGCGCCATCGTTCTCGATGCCAAGCAGTGCGGTCCACGCGCCATCGGCATCGGCGACCTCGCGGCCGATCGCGACGCAGCGCAGGGGTGGGGTCGCGATCGATGCCGCCGCTTCGATCCACGCTGCGCCCGCTCGGCCCGTGATCAGCGTGAAGCCGTTGGGCGGCAGCAGATCCAGCGTCGACACGCGCTCGCCGTCGCGCAGCGTCCACCCATGCGGAACGCGCGCGCCGGGGCGCCCGCATGGGACGAATTCGCGGACCGGATTACCACAGGCGGGACGCGCGCTTCCGTCCGGTACGATCGCGCCGCGTTCGTACTGGAAGCCGAGCTGTAGCCCGAGCATGTCGAAGTGCTCGGCCT
>CAYGXT010000160.1:0-6841 GCA_964353695.1 uncultured Myxococcaceae bacterium | reverse complement strand
GCGCGGCGAGGAAGAAGCCGCCGAGTCCGAGGATGTCACGCGACGCTTCGACCTGGAAACCTTCCTCCTCGAGGGCCTTGCGAAACTCGTCGTGGTCGAAGCGGCCCAATTCGGGATGCGCCAGCAAGCGCCGCACGACGGGGTTCCCGATGAAGCCGCCGAAAACCTCCTCGGCGTAGAAGCGGCCTCCCGGCGCGAGGACGCGCTGGATCTCTCGGATCGCGTCGCGCCAGCGCGGCACGTGGTGGAGGATCCCGAAGTCGAAGACTGCGGCGTAGTGCCCACTGGGCGCCTCGATGGCGCACGCGTCTCCCACGAAGACGCGCACTGTGTCCCCGAAGCGAGCGAGTCGCCGCCGTGCGAGCTCGACCATGGCAGGATCGACATCGAAGGCATCGACGCAGTCGGCGCCGAAACGCTCCAGGATCAGCTCGACGCCAACGCCTCTGCCGCAGCCCACCTCGAGGGCGCGGCCTCCACGCATCCTCCCGCCCATGCGCAGCAGCTGCGGCACCTCGAGATGTCGCTGCGCCGCGGAGCGCAGCGGGTTGTTCATCAGCTGTTTCTCGAGCCAGTTGAGCCGCATGCGTCTCTCCTCACCAACCGAGGTAGCGGGGCGTCCGTTTCCGGTACGTCCGGTACTCGTCACCGTACCGCTCCTCGAGGAAGATTTCCTCCCGCCGGATCTGGAGGTGGATGGCCACGACCGTGAGCACGGCGAAGAGCCCGAACAAGAGGCGACCGTTCAGCAGGAACAGTCCCACCGCGAACGCATCCATGAACACGAAGATCGGGTTGCGCGAGAGCGCGAACACGCCGCCCGTCGCCAAGGTGCCGGGCGTATCGCGATCGATGCCTACGCGCCACGAGTCGCCAAACGCTCGCAACGCCGCCGCGAAGAGCGCGATCCCCCCCACGATCAACAGGCATCCCGCAACCCGCGCGGCGCTGCCGGAGACCACGACCGTGTAAAGCGGGGCGGGGAAGATGTGCCAGGCCAGCGGCCAGGCCACCGCAAGCGCCTCGTAGAAGAAGACCGGAAGAACGGCCACCAGCAGGCCTTCCAGCAGGGCTTCGCCGAGAGGCTTACCACGGGAGAGGTGGATGACCTGGACGCCTCGCACCGCCCGCAGGTAGATCGTCCAGCCGACGAAGAGCGCCCCGAAAGCCACGAGCGATCCGATCTGGATGAAGTCGAAGAATCTCTCCATTCCGCTATAATGTGAGTAATTCCTCAGGTTGTCACCTCGCATTTCCAGCTGGCATTCTGGAGCGGCAACAATGGCGACAGCGCGCGCGCTAACCCCCCGCAAACGGCCGCAGCAGGAGCGATCCCGCAGGACGGTGGACGCGATCCTGGTCGCGGCGGCTCAGGTTCTCGAACGCCGTGGCTATGCGGGCGCCACCACGGACCTGATTGCCGGGCGAGCGGGCGTCTCCGTGGGATCCGTCTACCAGTACTTCCCGAACAAGGATGCGATCCTGGTGGAGCTCGTCGAGCGCCACATCGATCAGGGTTTCAAACATCTCTGGGCCCTACTGGCAGAAGCCAGTGGTCGCACTCCCGATATCGAAGTGCTCCTGCGACGCTTCGTCGAAGCGATGCTGTCGCTGCACCGAGGCGAGCCTCGCCTTCACCGTGTGCTGCTCGAGGAGGCTCCCCTGCCGGCCGGCCTGCGCCGGCGGCTCGCGAGCCTCGAGGATGCCTTCGCCTCGAAGGTCGCAGACCTCCTCAGGGGCTTGCCCGGGCTACACATGCGCAGCCCCCAGCTGGCAGCGCATCTCGTCGTGCGAAGCGTGGAAGGACTGATCCACGGTTTCCTCCTCCACCCCCCTGCTGCGATCGGGGAGGAGGACTTCTCCGCTGAGGTCGTGACCCTTCTCGCGCGCTATTTGCAGCCGGAGGGGGCTGGATTGCCGGCGGCGCGAAACACGCCAACACTCCCGCCAAGAGGTCTGCGATGATCTTCAAGAGAAACCGACAGGTCTACCTCGACGTGAATGCTACGACGCCGGTCGCATCCGAAGTGCGGCGGTGCATGCTCGAAGTGATCGACGAGCAGCCGGGCAACCCCTCTGCGGCCTACCGCCTCGGTCGTGAGGCGGCGGCGCTGATCGCGCGCGCCCGCGCGCAAGTCGCCGCCGCCATCCATGCAAGCCCATCGGAAGTCGTCTTCACCTCGGGCGCCAGCGAAGGCAACAACCACGTGCTGCGGAGGGTCACGGCGCGGGCGCCGGCGTCGCGCCGGCGGCTGGTAACGACAGCGGTCGAGCATTCCTCCGTGCGCAGCGTGGCCGAGGAGCTCGAGGCCGAGGGCGTCGCCGTGACCTGGCTGCCGCTGGACCGCTACGGACGGATCCGACCGGAGGATCTCGCCGCCGTTCTCGACGACACGGTCTGTCTGGTCAGCTGCATGCTGGCGAACAATGAGCTCGGCACGCTGAACCCGGTTCGAGAGCTGGCCGCACTTGCCCATTCACACGGGGCTGCCTTCCACGCCGATTGCGTGCAGGCGCTGGGGAAGATTCCGGTCGATGTCAGCGACCTGGGTGTCGACTACGCGACATTCTCCGCGCACAAGGTGTTCGGCCCGAAGGGCGTCGGCGTGCTGTACGTGCGTGACGGCGCAACGCTTGATCCGTTCATCAGCGGTGGGCATCAAGAGCAGGAGCGGCGCGCCGGGACCGAGAGCACCCACAACATCGCCGGCTGCGGAGCGGCATTCGCGCGCGTACCGGAGCTGGTCGCCAGGGCGCCCGTCGTGACGGCACGGCGCGACACTCTTCTGGCCCGGTTGCGGGCGGAAAAGCCGGATCTGATCGAAAACTCACCCAGCGAGGGGGTCGTTCCGAATACCTTGAATCTCCGATTTCCGGGCGTGCAGAATGCCGCGCTGTTGGCCTTTCTCGACCTGCACGGCGTATCCGTTTCCGCCGGATCCGCGTGCAGCGCACAGGGTGGCAAGCCCTCGCACGTCCTAACGGCCATCGGCCTGACGGAAGAGGAAGCGCAGGAGAGCTTGCGCCTGAGCTTGTCGGCCGAGATCTCCGACCGTGACATCCGCTACGTGACCGATCTGGTGGGACGCTTCCTGCGCGGGGAGGCCCCGGCGATCTCCCTCGTCTCCCCCGGGCAGATCGACGCCGCGTTCCTGGAGGACGAGCGCAACTACCTTCTCGACGTGCGCCTCGGCGTGGAGCGCCGGCTCATGAAGGGCCTGCCCGACTCGCACGAGATTCCGCTCTTCGACTTCAACCGCTTTCTGGAGCGCCTGCCACGCGAGCGAAACATCGTCGTCGTCTGCAGTACCGGCGTCGATGCGATCATCGTCGCATACGCGCTAAAATCGCGCGACTTTCCGCACGTGAGTCTGCTGGTCGGTGGCCTTCTCGCCTGGCGTGCTGCGCATGGCTCGCTGTACCGGACGCGAGCGGGATCGAACGTCACGCGGGTGTCGTGATCTCATAGGGCCCGCTCAACCTGCCAGGTAGCGCGGCATGCCACCGGGCTCGTCGTGTCGCTCGGCCTCCCCGAGCAGGCGCAAATGCTCGAGGTGGGCATAGGTCTCGCTGTCAGCCATCGAGCCCCAGCTGCGCGGCTTGAACAGGTGTTGGGAGAACTCCGCCACCGTCGCGGGGCGGCCGAATTCTCGCGAGATCTCCTTCACTCGACTCAGGCGCTCGTGGTGATGGCGCTTGATGGCTTCGGCTCGTGCGCGCAGCTCGGCGAAGGGATGCCCGTGCGCGGGCAGCACGGTCGTTACGCCGGAGATCTCCGCCACCCGGTCCAGGGAGTAGAAGAAGGAGGCCAGCGGATCGCGCGATGACGAGAGCCCCGAGATGTGGGGCGTGATCGTCGGCAGGACGTGGTCGCCGGCCAGAAGCGTCCCGGTCGCCGGATCGTGCAGGCAGAAGTGGTCGGAGGTATGGCCGGGGGTATGCAGCACGAACATCTCCCGCCCCGCGAGGCGTAGCTCGTCGCCGTGCTCGACAGGGTGGGTGATCTCGGGGAGCCAATGCCGCCCCAGCCAGCGCATCACGCGGAACTGGATCCGTCGCCGCAGCGGCGGGCGCGGCCGCTCGCCGCCCCAGGGCGTGTTCCCGGCCCAGGGCACGGCTGCAGGCTCGCCAGGCGTCTCTCGCTCCTCGCTCACGGAGTGCGCTGCGAGATCGTCCACGGAGACTTCGGGAGCAAGCGCCTGCATGGGCCCGAAGGAGAAGCGATGGTGCGCGATCACCTTGGCACCAACCTCGCGCTGGAAACGTGCGGCGCCGCCGAAGTGGTCCGGATGCGAGTGGGTGATCAGGACGGTGTGGACGTCCTTCGTGCGCAGACCCGCCTTCGCCAGGCGATCTTGAATCGCGCGCCAGGCGAAGGGCCCCGGAAGACCGGGATCCAGGACCGCGGCGCCCTCGGCATCGAGCAGCGCGTACATGTTCACGTGGCCGAGCCCCGGCATACGGATGGGGAGCTCCATCCTCAAGATGTTCGGCGCGACCTCGACGACGTCGGTCCGTGCCGGCTCCTGTTCCTGACGGCGTGCCATTCCTGTTCCCGATCTCCTATTCCTGATTTCCAATTCCCTATTCCGAAATTCCCAATTCCCTATTTCTGATTTCCTCGTCCTGATCCGCGTCTCGATCGGGTGAACGTAACAGACGCGCAGACGAGCTGAGTTCGGTGCTGGAGCAGGCCCTCTGCGCTCGGCTATCGGCCAGGTCGCGGCCTGCCCACTGGGGCGCTGGGCCTGAGGCGCTCCGCATGCGCACGCAGCGCGCGCAACTCCTGCGGCGAGACCAGGCGCGCCTGGCCGCGGGCGAGCTTGCCGAGCCGCAGGGTTCCGATGCGCGTGCGCACCAGGGTCACCACGGGATGTCCGAGCGCCCCGAGCGCACGCCGGATCTGACGCTTGCGGCCCTCCCTGAGCACGAGGTCGAAGCGCGTGGCCGCCGTGGATGCATCGAAGCCGACGCCGGCCACCCTCGACGCCGCCGTGGGCCCGTCCTCGAGTACGACTCCCCTCTCGAGACGAGCAAAGGTTTCGGATGTCACGCGGCCGCGGACCGTGACGCGGTACTCGCGTTCGTTGCCGAGCGAGGGATGGAGCAGCCGGTGCGCCAGCGCGCCGTCGTTCGTGAGCAGCACGAGCCCTTCGGTGTCGGCGTCCAGACGCCCCACCGGGAAGATCCGCGGCAGGCCGCTTGGGAGCAGATCGAGCACGGTTGCGCGGCCCTCGGGATCGTGCCGCGTCGTGAGCAGGCCGCGTGGCTTGTTCACCATCCAGTAGACGAGGGGCTCGGAGCCGATCCGGCGGCCGTCGACCTCGATCGTATCTGCGGCCGGATCCGCGCTCTCGCCGACTCGGGCGACGCTGCCGTTCACGCGCACACGCCCGGCCGTGAGCCAGACCTCGGCCTCGCGGCGCGAGCAGAGACCGGCCGCCGCGAGGAGTCGCTGGAGCCGCGTTCTCACGGCCGACCGCTCTCGCGACCGCCGCTAGTGCGGCTCGCCCCTCGGTCCGGCGTCCTCGTCCTCGATCTCGTCCTCGTCCTCGAAGAGGGCGTCCTCATCCTCGTCGAGAGGCTCTGCATAGGCGCTCTCGAAGCTGCCGAACAGGGCCGGGGCGGAATTCTCCTCCTCGCTCTCGCCCTCCTCGACCAGCTCGCCGCCAACGTCCTCTTCGGCACTGGCGTCGCCTTCGCCCTCATCGCGAGCCGCCATCGACGGCAGCAACTCCTCGATCTCGCGCAGCGTCGGGAGGTCCTCGAGCGAGGCCAGCCCGAAGACCTCGAGGAAGCGCTTCGTGGTGGCGTACAGCATGGGCCGGCCGGGTATCTCGCGGTGCCCGGCGATGCGTACGAGGTTGCGCTCGAGCAGCGTGCGAGCCACCGCTCCAGCATCCACGCCCCGCACGTGCTCGATCTCTGCGCGAGTGACGGGCTGCCGGTAGGCGATCACGGCCAGGGTCTCGAGCGAGGCGCGAGACAGGCGCACGGCGCGCCGCGGCTGCAGCGCGCGGACGTGCTCGGCAAGGTCGGGCCGCGTTCGGAGCTGGTAGCCTCCCGCGATGTGATGGATCTCGAAGCCTCGCTCCTGCGCCTCGTACTCCCCGTTGAGCTCGGAGACGAGCTCCTGCACCAGGGACGGCGTCGCACCGGGCACGACGCTGGCGAGCCGTCCCGCCGGCATGGGCTCCGGCGCCGAGAGCACCAGGGCTTCGAGGATCCGACGCTGCTCACTGCGCTCCATGTCTTCCTCTCCTTCCAGTTTCCATCTGCTTCCGATCACATCAGGTCAGAAATGCGCGAGCTCCAGTCCGAGCCCGTCTCCTCCCCGGCGCGGCGCAGGCGGATCGGACCCTCGGGAACTCCGAGCTCGCTCACTCCCTGGTAGATCCGGATCGCCGATAGCCGTGCCAGCTCCAGCATCCCCAGGAAGGTGGTGACGATGCGCGTACGGCTCGGCGCGCCACCGGCCACGCGCATCACGAGATCGAAGAACTCCATCGACTCGGCGCTCGCCAGCGCGTCCATCAAGTCGATCATGCCCTGACGAACGCTCAGGGTCTCGAGTACGACCTCGTGTACGACGCCCGCCGCCTTCGCGCGCTGGAGCACGCGGCGCAGGGCATCGAGGAGCTGCACCAGCGTCACCGCAAGCTGCTCGTCGGCGATCGGCACCGGCTCCGGCTCCGGCGGAATGGCCTCGAAGACGTCGCGGCCGAGGAGCGGGCGGCGATTGAGGGCCTCCGCAGCCTCCTTGAAGCGCTGGTAGTCGAGCAGCCGGGCTACCAGCTCGGCCCGCGGATCCGGGCCCTCCTCCTCGTCGCTGCTGCCGTCG
>CAYGXT010000159.1:0-6923 GCA_964353695.1 uncultured Myxococcaceae bacterium | reverse complement strand
ATCCATGCAGGCCGCGACTGAGCAAAGGTGGCAAAAGCGAGCGCGCTCATAGCTCCAAGGAGGAACGCCCCGGCCAGATAGAGCGCAACGCTTCGCAGGGCGGCGCTGGCGGTCGGGAAGGCCTTCTGGATCGGATGCGAGAGGCGCTCCGAGAGGAGCCGGACTCCGCTGATCTCTCCTTGCTCCAGATACGCCTCCCAGCCTGGGCCGGTCCGCAGTTCCGGCAGATCACTTTCGATGAGCAAAGCCGGAGGCCCGCGTTCACTCTCGACCGCCACGACCACCAGGTTGTCGCCTTCCCGCAGCCTCGTCGCGACCTCGTAGCTGTCGCCTTCGACCCAGGACGTCACGCCCGTCACCTGGGCCTCGAGCGCGACCCCGTTCACCGACACGAGAGAATGTCGGAACGACCGCACCCGAAGAGTCACCTCTGCAGGGACCGTGGGCAGGGCAAAGGAGCGGAAGAAGGCCGTGCGCACTCGCTCTACGGGGCGAGTTCCAAGAAAGATCGGCCCCGGCGCCTTGACCCAGGACGCCGCCGCCGTGTCCAGCAGAATGGCGGCGTCTTGCGCCGTGTAGGCCCGGTGGAGCGACCAGCCGCCCACAAGGCCGAGGACGAGCAGGGCGGCGATCCCGACGAGCAAGCCGCGCATCATGCATTAGTAGTGGCCGACGCGGCGCGCGTCACCTTGGGAGCGATGCAGCCGCCGGTCCCGGCGGCTTGAAGAATGACTTCTTCAGGATCGCCAAGTCTGAGAAATTGACCACGCCATCGCCGTTCAGGTCCGCCACGGGGTCTGCCTTGAAGAAGACCTTCTTCAAGGCCGCCAGGTCTGCAAAGTTTACGACGTTGTTCTGGTCGAAGTCCGGGTCGCAGGCGTTGCCATACCCGTCTCCATCGCCGTCACGCTGGCTCGCGCCCCCAGCGTCGAGGGCCGCCGGGCCGTTCGCGATCAAGGTGCAGTTGTCGCAGGCGTCCCCGACGCCGTCCCGATCGGTGTCAGTCTGCGCCGGATTTGAGATATTGGGGCAGTTGTCGATGTTCCCGCAGACGCCATCGCCATCGATGTCGTGCTGAGGATCTAGCGGGCACAAATCCACACTTCGCAGGATGACCTCCGAGCCGTCCGCGAGCATCGCCCAGATCGCCATGTCTCCCTGCGAATTGAGGCCCTTGTTCCCAAGGCCCAGCTCCTCGATGGTCGAGCCCAGGAGAGAGTCGCCCGTTCCGAGCACCCGGAAGATTTCTCCCTGCTTGTCTACGAAGAAGATCCCCTGGTTTCCATCCTCGAGCAGGGCCCAGAAGGCGATCGACCCATCGTCGCCCAGGGCGGGGTCTCCCAGCTCATGGAATCCGAAGGAATTCGCGACGAGGGTATCGACGACGGTGTTCAGCACCCCGTTCTCGTAAAAGAGGATTCGCTCTCCAACATCCTCGGTGAAGGCCCAAAAGGCCACACCGTCGGAGGCGTTGATCACCGGATTCCGGAAGTCCAGCAGGTCGGGGTAGGTGTCGGTATCCGCGACCGTGATCGGGGAGGTGGCCACCGGAAGATTCGATGCGAAGATGCCCAGTGAGCCCGGGTCAGTCACGGCGTAGAAGGCCGGGTGGCTGGAGTCGTTTAGTCCCGGAACCCCGTAGTACGGAGAGCCCGGGAAGTCGTCGAACAATATTCCGCTCGTCCCGGTAACGTGGTAGAACGCCCCGGGCGCAATCCGGGTGAGCAGATCCACACCCGTATCCCTCTCGGCGAAGAAAGAGACACGGCCAATCCCATTAATCGACGGATTTCCGAAACTAAAATAGCCTGACGTGCCTGGTCCATCTATCGTCTTGATCGTCGTGAGGGCTCCTCCGGCTCCTGTCCACACTCCGAACCCAGCAGCGAAATCCTCACCCTCGAAGGCCACCGTGCCGGCGTTGTTGAGGGCGGGCTGGTGGCCGAACTCCACGAAGTCCGAGTTCGTGTCTGCGATGGTGGTCACGCCCGCTCCGGAGCCCTTGAAGATCCCTTGATCCACTCCTGGTACATCGCCGGTCTCCGCCCAGAACGCGACCTCGCCGCCGGCGTTGATCGAGGGCGCCGGCGACTGGCCGGGCAGGAAGATGACGAGGTCGTTGAAGGTATAGAACCCAGCAGAGTCGCTAGTCTTGGCGATCACGACCGAGCCGAAGCCGAAGCCTGAGGCTTCCTGCTCGGCGCCGAAGAGGAGCGTTAGCGACAGCGCTGCGATGGGCAGAAGGAGAGAGCGGGAGACGATCTTGCGACTCAGGTTGTTCATGAGAGGGCTCCGATCGATCTAGTCGCGCAGCTGGAGAAGATCACCGACGACGCACCGGTGAAGCGCCAGCCTATGATCCTTGTGGCTTGAAAAAGCGCTTTGTGGCAAAGTCGCCGCTCCCCCACGGTTTTCGTCCCCGCCCCGCTTCAGCCTCGGCGCCGCCAGCATCAGGGCCCCGAAGGAGCCCGACCCGGACTCATCAAAGGACGACCTGGTCGAGTTTTCGAAGGGAAGCCAAAAACCCACGCAGATCTTGATTGACAGGCATAGGGGTGCGGGGTGTATAACTCAAACACCAATGGGCCCCGTGTGGCCCGGACGGGTCTCTGAGCGTCATCGCTCGGTGAATGCGGGTTCTGTCTGGAAAGTCTGAAAAGTGTCTGAAGAGCAAGAAGAGCAAAAATGCAGGCGGCAGCGACAGACCCCGTATCGCGGGGCTCTTTCGAATTTCGAGTTGCTCGGAACCAATAAGCCATCAGGAGGCAACGAAGTGTCTAAGTCGACGATGAAAAGAACTCTTCGATTGGCCGCGACCGGAGTCGCGGTAATTTTTGCGAGCGCGACAGTCGCGAACGCGTTCCAGCTGGAGACCAAGGGGACTTCGGCCAAGTGGCGCACGGACATCGTGAAGAAGAGCAACGCCTACACGTCCTGCATTCTCAAGGCGTGGAATGCTTGCGAATTCGCCGCGGGCAAGATTGCGGGATCGCCCGAAACCTGGGCCCTCGACTGCGATGTCTCCGCGCGACCCGTCGTGGGCAACACTGCGACGGCTGGCACTCCGCTTCTCACCGTTCTCAACACGGCGATTGGCAAGTGCGAGGCGAAGTACAGTGGGACTGCGGCGAAGGTGGGTCTTTCCGCCGCCAAGCCGGCCGGTGACCCGCTCATCAACCTGAAGGACATCGGCTGCCCCGGCGACTGCAGCACAGCCGAAGGCTCCCAGCCCTGCGCCGACGTAGAGGCCTGGGAAGTCGCTGGTGTGGATCCCGCCAACAACTCGTTCAAGACTGCACTCTCGCTCGCCACGGGTCTGGTCCCCGGCATCTGCGCAAAGGACGACTGCGTAGCGCCGGGCACGACGCCCGTGTCAGCAGGGGCGCAGCTGTGCACCGGAGCGAAGGCGGTTGCCTTCGGGACGGCGACCAACACTCTCGCGAAGGGCGTGATCGCCTACACCGGCGCCGCCACGGCCTGCGTGCAGAAGTGCCAGGACGACCTCGGCACGAAGGCGGGCGGCGGCTTCTACGACGACTCGACGGCATGCCTGATCCCGTCCGGGCCGCTCACCCTCACCAACCCGTTCCAGGCTTGCATTGCGAAGGCCCGGCCTGCGATGACCAAGGCGACGGCAACGAACCCGTCCTGCAACACGATGAACGCGTTCGTGGGCGGCCTTGTCGACAAGGCCATCAACGTTGCCACCAACAACAGCTACGACCGGGTCGATCTCCAGTCCCAGTACGTGGTAACAGCGCTCTCGGACTCGACGAGCCCGTTCTTCGTCGCCAGCAACGCGACGGTGATGGCGCTGGCCGGTGGACTTTCTGACCGCAAGCCGGCGGTGGGTTCGCGGACATCCTTCGGTGGCACCTGCGCAACGTCGAACGACGGCCTGCTCCAGGACTACGAGGAGTGCGACGGCACCGTGGGGAACAACTCCCTGTGCGGCGTCATCCCCGGCACGAAGGCTGGCGCCTGCCCGACCGCAGACAATGCGATCGCTGGCGCGTCCACGGGCCGCTGCCCGCGGCTCTAGTCTAGGCCAACCCGCCGCGTAGCTCCGGTCCGCGGAGCGGTGGCGGTGGCATCCCGAGGGGCATCGGCGCAAGCCGGTGCCCCTTTCTTTTAAGGTGAGACCGGCGTGGACTGGCCTCGCTCGCGCAGCAGGCGTCCGAGCTCGCGCCGAGCCCTTCCGAACCCCGGATGGATGCGGATCGCGTCCTGGTATCTCTCGATGGCGGCCTCGGCCTGCCCGGCGTCCCGATACTCGTTGCCCAGCTTGAAGTGAGCGACGGAGTTCGTGGGTGAGACCTCCAGCATCTGGCTGAAGAGTCTCGAAGAGCTCCCCCACGTCTCGACCTGCTGTCTCGCAGAAACGGCGAAGCCGACAAGCGCCAAGGCCCCAAAGACTACGGTGGCACCTCGAAGCCACGGCCGAGTGCTGGCGAGGCGACCGAGTCCCTCGTCCAACCCGAATACGATCATGATATAGATGCCGATCAGCGGCACGTAGCTGTAGCGATCCGCAAACGGCTGGATTCCCACCTGAACGAGACCGAGAACAGGCAGGAGGCTGATGAGATACCAGAGCCAGCCGACGGCAAGGTAAGGATGACGACGCGCCATGAACACGCCGCACGACACGGCCATCAAGAGGAGCGCCGAGCCGACCACGACCCAGGCTGGCAAGGGCGTCCCGCCGTCCAAATAGGGGTGGGTGTAGAGCGCGCAGAGATCCGCCGGCCAGACCGTCTTCTCGAGGTACCAGCTCGAGGCTACGACTGCGTTCGCGAGCCTCTCCGGCAGCGCGATCAGATCGCTTCCGCGCGTTGCCCCCGCGGTGTCCTGCGCGTAGAACGTGACCACGCTGTAGACGAGGCTCGTGAGCAGGAGGGGCACCTTCTCGATCAGCAATCTCGAGCGTGAAGGTCGGCCAGCCTCGTCGCGGCTGCGCCACGAGAGCTCGACCCGACGCAGCGGCCAGACGTCGAGGAGGAGAAGGAGGAGCGGAAGCGTGACGAGCATCGGCTTTGAAAGAAGGCTCGCTCCGAAGAGGACGACCACGAGCCCATATCGCCACGTTTTGCGACTCGCCGCATACCTGCAGTACGCCCAGATGGCCAGCAACGCGAAGAGCGTGCTGAGGAGACCTTTTCGTTCGCTGATCCAGGCGACGGACTCCACGTGGAGTGGATGGAGCGCAAAGAGTGCGGCCACGAACCAGCTGGCGACGGAGCGCCCCGTGGCGCGCCGTAGGATCACGAAGAGGAGAATTGCGTTGAGGCAGTGCAGGGCGAGGTTCGTGACATGATGAACCGATGCGCTGACGCCGAAGAGTTGCGTCTCGAACATGAAGGATAGACCCGTGAGAGGGAACCAGTTGGCCAACTCGGTCGAGAACAGGGCCCAGCGCACGCCCTCGAGCGTGAAGCCAGACTGCACCATCGGATTCCGCGAGATGTACTCAGGGTCATCCCATTCCACGAAGGAAAAGCCGGATACGCGGGCATAGACGAGCACAGTCGCGCCCACGAGGAGAGCGACCGAGAGCCAGAAGGTCCAGGTATTCCTCTGCCGCTCGGTGACGACCTTGCTCAACGCTGCCTCCCGTTCGTTTGGCTTCGCTCGTCCTGGTCGGCCTGTCCTTGCGCAATCCGAACCTTCTCCAGGACCCGGTGGGCATCAGTCTGTTCCGGATCGAGCCGGATCGCCTCGACGGCCTCTCGCTCCGCCTCTGGAATCCGATGCTGTCTGATCCTCACCGCCGCCAGCTGCGCGTGCCCGCTGGCGCTCGTGGGTGCGGCTCGAATCGCAGCCTCGAACTGCTGCGCGGCGGCGTCGATCTCTCCTCGAACCAGCAGGAGAGAGCCGAAATTCATCCGATACAGCTCGATATCCGGGGCGATCTCGGTCGCCGACAGATAGTGCGTTCGCGCGCCTTCGTAGTCGCCGAGTCGAGCTAGCGAGAGAGCCAGGTTGTTGTGCGCAGCCGCGTAGTCCGGTGCGATGCGCGCCGCCTCGGCGTAGTGCTGGGCTGCTTCTCGCCACTTGCTTCTCTCGAAGAATGCATCCCCCAGGTTGTAGTGCGCCGCGGCGTTTTCCGGGGTGACGGCGATCGCATTCGAGAAGAGCGAAACGCTGTCGCGCCAGACGAAGACCTGGCGGGTCGTGGCCCACGTGGCGATGCCGAGGATGAGGAGCCCGCACGCGACGAACGCCCTTCCGAATCGGGGTCTGCGCCCGGCGACGTCTGCTGCGCTCCAGGCCGCGGCGATGAAGAGGCCCACTGCGGGAAGGTAGGCGTAGCGATCCGCCTTCCATTGCAGCCCGACCTGAACCAGGCCGATGGTCGGAAGGAGCGGGATCAGGAACCAGAGCCAGCCGACGATCAGGTACGGCCTGCCTCGCCGCAGCCGCAGCGCCAGCAGGCTCACGGCCGTGAGGAGCGCGAGCGCAGCTCCAATCTGGGAGAGGGGCCACGCCTTTGGATGCGGATACAGGACGGTGAGGTTGCGGGGGAATGCGACGTCCGTCAGGTACGCGACGTAGGAGACGAGCGAACCCACCGCACGCGTTGGGAAGTCGTATGCCGTCATCGACATGGCGCCGCCGCGTCGCGCCGTCGACCAGGTCACGATGCAGGATGCGAGCGCGAGCAGGAGCAAGGGGACCTTCTCGAGAACGAGAGCTCGCGCCCCTCGTTGCGGAACGCCGGGAGCCGCTCGATGCTCGAGACCGAACCACCCGCTGCGGAAGCGCGACAGGGGCCAGTAGTCGAGCAGCAGAAGCACCAACGGAAGAGTGACGAGCACGGGCTTGGCCATCAGCCCGAGCGCGAAGAGCGAGATCACGCAGGCGTACGCCTTGAGGCTCGGCCGTCTGGCGTATCCCACATACGCCGCCACGGTCGAGATCCA
>CAYGXT010000158.1:0-6945 GCA_964353695.1 uncultured Myxococcaceae bacterium | reverse complement strand
TCTGGTCATAGTCTGGATGCGCCAGGCTCGGGCCGGGCTGCCGCTCGTCGGGATGGCGATCCCGGGAGGCGTCTACCTGGCGGCCCGGCAGCTCGAGCTGCACCTCACCGCGTGGATCTTCCAGGGCTTCTTCGCGATCTTCGTGATCATCCTGGTGGTGATCTTCCAGCGGGAGCTGCGCCAGCTCTTCGAGCGCATCGCCGTCTTCGGGCTCCTGCGCCGGCGTAGCGGGGAGACCTCGACCGACACCCAAGCCTGCCTCGTGCGCGCCGTGCTGGAGTTCCAGCGCCAGCGAGTCGGCGCGCTGATCGTGATCTGCGGTCGCGAGCCCGTGGACCGCCACCTCGAAGGAGGGGTGCCCCTCGACGGACGTGTGAGTGAGGCTCTCCTCGCCAGCCTCTTTGATCCGCACTCTGTGGGGCATGATGGAGCACTCGTCTTGAGCGGCGATCGCGCCGTGATGTTTTCAGCACAGCTTCCCCTCTCGAACGATTTCAAACAAATCGGAAGCCGGGGAACGAGGCATAGTGCCGCACTCGGGCTCTCGGAGCGCAGCGACGCTCTCTCCATCGTCGTCTCGGAGGAGCGTGGAACGATCTCCGTGGCCCGCGACGGCATCCTGCGCGAGCTTGCCGGGCCGCAGGCACTCGAGGCCGAGCTGCGCGAGTTCGGCGAGCTCCACCTGCCCGGGCTGCCGCGCCGTCAGCGCTGGCTGCGCGCGCTGCGCGCACACTGGATCGAGCGCGTCATGGCCGTAGTGCTGGCGGTCGGCCTATGGGCCGCCTTCGTGCCCGGCTCGCAGGTGCTGGAGAAGACGCTGCCGGTACCGATCCAGGTGGAGAACGTCCCGCCCGGCTTCGTCCTCGACCGGGTCGAGCCGGCGGATGCCCAGCTCAAGCTCTCGGGCACGCGCCGGGATTTCTTCCTGCTCGACCCAGGCAATGTGGAGGTGCAGCTCGACGGAACGGCGATCGGAACCGGCCGCCGCAGCTTCGATCTCGATCGCGGAGATGTCGAGCTGCCGGCAGGGTTCACGTTGGTCGAGCTGCGGCCTTCGCGCGTCCGGCTCTCGGTTCGCACCGTCCCGCTCGGGCCGGACGGCAGCCCGTTGTCGCCCGAGCCTCCCAAACCGGCGGCTGGGAACGGCGCTGGCGCCACGGCTCCGCACGGCTGAGACGCTACGGCACGGGCGCTGCGCAGCTACGCCGCCGGCGCTCCGAGCAGCGTCAGCACGCGCGCGTCTCGGTCCACACGCCCGGCCGCGTTCTCCTCGATGCGCCGCGCCATGCCTTCGCCCTCGACCTCGCGGCGCAGGATGAAGGACTCCGCCACGTCGAGGCGCGCCGCCTCGACGCCGGCCTGGCGCAGCAGCTCCGTCGAGGCGAGCACGTCGATCACCATCTCGGCGAGAAGCTTCGAGCGCAGGAGCGCGTAGGAGAGGTCGGAGAAGAGCACCTTCGTCGACTCTTCCACCCGCGAGATCATCCCCAGCACGCGCTTCGCGAGAGGCGCTCGCTTCGGATCGATCGCCATGCCACCGAGCTCGCCCCGGGCCTTCTCGAAGACGACGCCGAGGGCGCCTTTGCCGATCTCCTTGAGGGCCAAAGAGGCCTGAATTTCGCTGGTGCCCTCGTAGACGGTCATGATGAGGCTGTCGGCGTGTAGCTTGGGGACGTCCGAGTCCATCGTGTAGCCGATGCCGCCGAGAATCTGCATCGCGTCCCGCGTGATGTCGTGGCAGACCTCGGTCGCGAAGTACTTGCACAGCGGCGTGAGCAGACGCGCGCGTACGACGTCGTGCTCCAATGCCAGCGTATGCGCGCCACGCTCGGGCCCCGAGAGCGCGCTCCCGGCCAGCGCGTGTTCCCGGGCGAGGTTGAGATCGACCACCTCGTAGGTGTGGTAACAGAGCGCACGCACGGCCTCGATGTTGACAGCCATCTTGGCGAGCATCGTGGCCACCAGCGGCTGCTTCACGATGGGCTGGCCGAACTGCTCGCGCTGGTTGGCATAGACGCTGGCGTCGTGGAAGGCTGCCTCGGCGATGCCCAGGGCCTGCGCCGCCACGCCGAGACGCGCGTTGTTCATGAGGTCGAGCATGGCGCGGAAGCCCTTGCCCTTCTCACCGAGGCGCACGCCGATGGCGCCCTCGAAGACGACCTCGCAGGTGGGCGAGCCGTGGATGCCGAGCTTGCGCTCGAGGCGCGTCACGCGCACGCCGTTGACCGAGCCGTCGGCGCCGTGGCGCATCACGAGAATCAGCGAGAGGCCGTTGGTCGTGCCCTTCGAGGTGTCGAAGTTGTCCGCGTCGCGTGCCAGCACGAGATGGACCTCGGCGCCGCCGTTGGTGATGAACATCTTCTGGCCGTCGACCTTCACGCGCCCGTCGGGAAGATCCGTGGCTCGCGTCGTGATGCGGCCGAGATCGCTTCCGGCCTGGGGCTCGGTCAGGTCCATGCTGCCCTGCAGCTCACCGGAGACGAGGCGCGGCAGCATCGCGTTCTTGATCTCTTCGCTGCCGTATTTCTCGATGTCGCCGGCGACGCCGGTCTGGAGCCCAATGATCGTCATCAGGCTGGTGTCGGCGCGCGAGACCATCTCGAGGACCATGCCGTTGAGCAGCAGCGGCAGCCCGGCCCCGCCGTAGGCCTCGGAGATCGGAAGGCTGACGAGCCCCGCCTCGCGCAGCTTGGCGTAGGCCTCGCGCATATGCGGCGGCGGCTCCGCCCCGCCGTCGGCCGTGAGCTCGGCCGCGGCCGTCCAGTGCTCGCGGGCCGGGCCCTCGAAACTCTGGGCAAGGCTCGCCACCGTCTCCAGCACGAGCCGGAAGGCCCCGATCTCGGCTTCCGAGTTTACCGCCTCGCCCCGCCGGAGCGCGAGAATCCCCTCCCAGTCCACCAAGCGATCCAGGTAGAGGCGCATTCCCGAGTTGAAGTAGTCCTTCACGTCGAGTCCCCCCAGCGGCGAGAGTCTGTCCTCTCGATTCGGAAGACCGCGATGGTAGCCTATGCCGCCATGTCCACGCGCTTCGAGCGAGTCGCGCCGATCGTCCACTTTCCTGACCTCGAGTCACGGATCCGGGCGTTCTGGCGCGAGCGCGACGTCTTTCACGAAAGCCTGCGCAGGCGCGCGACTGCAAAGCGCTGGGTCTTCTACGAGGGCCCGCCCACGGCCAACGGGCAGCCGCATAACGGCCACGTGCTGACGCGCGTGATCAAGGACGTCTTTCCGCGCTACCGCGCCATGCGCGGCTATCTCGTGGAGCGCAAGGCGGGCTGGGATACCCATGGCCTGCCTGTCGAGATCGAGGTGGAGAAGGAGCTACGGATCTCTGGCAAGGAGGCGATCCAGGCCTACGGCGTCGAGCCCTTCGTGCGGCGCTGCATCGAGAGCGTGTTCCGCTACACGCGCGAGTGGGAGGAGCTGACCGAGAAGCTCGCCTTCTGGTGCGACCTCGAGAACGCCTACGTCACCTTCCACGAGAGCTACGTCGAGAGCGTTTGGTGGGCCCTCTCGCAGCTCTTTGGCCGGGGTCTGCTCTATCAGGGACACAAGGTCGTGTGGTGGTGGGCGCAAGGAGGGACGGCGCTCTCGGCCGCCGAGGTGGGTCAGGGCTACAAGAGCGTGGAGGATCCCTCGCTCTATGTCCGCTTCCCGCTGCGCGACGAGCCGGGGACCTCGCTTCTTGCGTGGACGACGACGCCCTGGACGCTCCCCTGCAACACCTTCGCCGCGGTGAAGGCCGACGTGTCCTACGCCGTGGTGCGCGACGGCGAGCAGCGTCTGATCGTCGCCGAGGCGCTGGTGGATGCCTTGTCGAGCAAGGTGAAGCGCGAGCTGCCGATCGAGAGCCGGCTGACGGGCACCGAGCTCGTCGGCCGCCGCTACGAGCCGCCCTTCGACTGGTACGCAGGAAGTGCTGGCAGCGACGCGTGCTGGCGCATCGTCGCCGGCGACTTCGTGGAGCTGAGCGCGGGCACGGGCATCGTGCACGTGGCGCCGGCCTTCGGCGAGGTCGACTTCGACGTGCTGCGCGCCGAGCAGAAGCGCGATGCCTCGCTCCCGCTGCTCTGCGCCGTGCGTCCCGACGGCAGCTTCGATGCCGAGGTGGCGCCGGCTCCGTACGCCGGCCGCTGGGTGAAGGACTGCGACCGCGACCTGCAGCGCGAGATGAAGGAGCGCGGTCTCGTCTGGCACGCCGAGCGTTACCAGCACGATTACCCTTTCTGCTGGCGCGCAGACCAGGACCCGCTGATCCAGTACGCCCGCCCCGCGTGGTACGTACGCACGACGGCTTTTGTCGAGCAGGCCCTGGCCAACAACGCGCAGATCCAGTGGCTGCCGCCGCACATACGGGACGGCCGTTTCGGCGACTTCCTGCGCAACAACGTCGACTGGGCGCTCTCGCGCGAGCGTTATTGGGGCACGCCCCTCAACCTTTGGATCAACGACGTGACGGGCGAGATCGAGGCGCCGGCCTCGGTGGCCGAGATCCTCGAGCGCAACCCGCGCGCGTTCGAGCCCTTCGACGAGGCGCGCGCGAAGGATCCGTCCCTCTCGCCGCATCTGCGCGTCCACAAGCCGTGGATCGACTACGTGACGTGGGAGCGGCCGGGTACGCCAGGAAGTTTTCGCCGCGTGCCCGAGGTGATCGACGCCTGGTTCGATTCGGGCTGCATGCCCTTCGCGCAGTGGGGAGCGCCGCATCGGGGAGCCGCCGAGTTCGCGCGCTCGTTTCCGGCGGACTTCATCAGCGAGGCCATCGACCAGACGCGCGGCTGGTTCAACTCGCTGCTCTGGGTCTCGACGCTGCTGTTCCCGGAGCAGCCGCTGCCGCATCCCTACAAGAGCTGCGTCGTACTCGGCCACGTTTGCGACCGCGAAGGGAAGAAGGAGTCGAAGAGCAAGGGCAACTATACGCCGCCCGAGGTGATCCTCGAGCGCGTGCGCCTCGAGTTCGCGGTCGTGGAGGCTGCGGCCGACGGATCTGTACCCGCCGAGGGAGAGGCGCAGATCGCGCGCGAAGATTATGAGGGCCTCGATCTCGGCGGCGCCGAGGCGAAGGTGCGCGTGTATCGAGGCGATACGCCCGAGCAGTGGCTCGAGCTCGTTCTGCGCCCCGCGAAGCTGCCGCGTCGCGTCGTCCTACTCTCGCCGGCCGATCGGCGAACGCTTGGCGTCTCGCCCGCTCCGCATGGGCTCGGAACCCTTGCGGCCGTCGTATCGCGGCTGCCGGGAGATGCGCGCATCTGGGTCGAGGATCCGGGCTCGCCGGCGCCGGGCGCCGACGCCTTCCGCTGGTTCTTCTTCGCCGCCAACCCGCCCTGGAATTCGACGCGGCATTCGCTCGCGGGCGTGCGCGCGCTACAGCGCGAGCTTCCGCTGAAGCTCCGGAACGTGTACGCGTTCTTCACCATCTACGCGAATATCGACGGCTTCGATCCGAGCGCTGCGGTGTGTATGGCCGGCCGGCGTCCCGCTCAGGAGCGGGCGCTCGTCGACCGCTGGATCCTCTCCGAGCTGCAGCTCGCCACTGCGCAGGTCGTCGCGCACATGGACGCCTATCGCGTCTACGAGGCGACGCAGGTGCTGACGGATCTGGTGGATGCGCTCTCGAACTGGTACGTCCGCCGCAGCCGCGACCGCTTCTGGGCCCCTGGCCTCGGCCCGGACAAGCTCGATGCGCATTGGACACTCTACGAGTGTCTCGTCACGCTCGCGAAGCTGCTCGCCCCCTTTCTGCCCTTCGCGGCGGAGGACATCTGGCAGAACCTCGTGGTGCGCGTACAGCCAGGCCTTCGGGACGAGAGCGTCCATTTCTGCGACTACCCCGAGCCGGATGCTCGCGTGATCGACGAGGGCCTCTCCCGCGTGATGCGCGCAGTGCGCGAGGTCGTATCGCTGGGCCTGCAGGTGCGGACGGCACAGAAGCTGCGCGTGCGGCAGCCTCTCGAGGCAGCCGACCTCGTGCTCGCCGATGCGGGCCTCGCCGGCGCACTAGCGGAGCATCTCGAGCTGGTGCGCGACGAGCTCAACGTGACGAGCGTGCGCGTGGTGGCGGATGCCGGCGATACGGTGCGCTGGATCGTGAAGCCGAACTTTCGGGCTCTCGGGCCGCGGGTGGGCCGTCATATGCCGGCGGTAAAGGCCGCGCTCGCTGCAGCAGATGGCGCGCGACTGCTGCGCGAGCTCGAGTCGAACGGGAACGTCACGATCGAGGCCGGCGGCGAGCGCTTCTCGCTCGGGCCCGAAGAGATCGCAGTGGCCGTGGAGGCGATGGAAGGCTTCGCCGCTGCGAGCGGGAGCGCAGGCGTCGTCGTGCTGCACACCCGACTGACGCCGGAGCTGCTGCAGGAAGGCCTGTTTCGCGAGGTGCTGAGCCGCGTGCAGGGTCTGCGCAAGGAGCTCGACCTCGAGTACACGGGCCGCATCCGCCTCTCGCTCGCTGGCGATGCGGCCGTGTTGGCGGCGGTGCGGCCACGCCTCGAGACCCTCGCGCGGGAGGTGCTCGCCGACGAGGTGCTGCTCGACCAGGAGCCAGCGCCTGGCTCTCACGCACACGAGGTCGAGATCGACGGCGCACCGCTGCGGCTCGGGCTGGCGCTGGCGTGAGCAAGATCCAATGGGCCAGCCGGGGCCCCGGCGCCTGCGGCCAGGAGTCTCGTTGGAAAAGACTCCCTGAGCAATAATCGGTACAATGGTGTGAGGACGGCGGTCTCATGGCCGATCGCGTCCCATTGCGAGATCGAGGAGGGTTCATCGTGAAGCTTCGGAAGAGAATGTTGTGGATCGGCGCCATCGCGGCGCTCTGCTGGCTCGGAGCCGTGGGCGAGGCCGCGGCGCAGTGCAGCAACACGTGCGAAGAGGGCGCGCGGGTCTGCCGCGCGGCCGCCTTCATCGCGGCCAAGGACTGCAAGATCGGTTGCGTGAACGCCGTGGAGGCCG
>CAYGXT010000157.1:0-6952 GCA_964353695.1 uncultured Myxococcaceae bacterium | reverse complement strand
CTCCTCGACTCCTTTGGCCTCCGCTACGACCAGCGCAACGCGGTCGTGGTCGGGCTCGCCATGGGCTTCGCGGTGATCCCGATCATTTTTGCGATCTCCGAGGATGCGTTCTCGAACGTGCCGCAGCATCTGACGGCCGGCTCTCTCGCCCTCGGCGCCAGCCGCTGGCAGACCGTGACGCGCGTCGTACTCCCCACGGCGAGCCCGGGGATCTTCTCCGCCGTGATGGTCGGCTTCGGCCGCGCCGTGGGCGAAACCATGATCGTGCTGATGGCGACGGGCAACACGCCGATCATCGACTGGAGCCCGTTCAACGGCTTTCGCAGCCTCTCGGCCAACGTTGCCGTCGAGATCCCGGAGGCGCCGGTCGCGAGCACGCTCTACCGGACTCTCTTCCTGGCGGCCCTTCTGCTCTTCGCGCTCACCTTCGCGGTCAACACCGTCGCGGAGCTCGTGCGGCAGCGCCTGCGCCGGCGCTTCGCGCAGCTATGAGCGCCCTCAGCAGGCTCTCCAGCGCGAGGCGGCGCGACGCGGTCGGCCAGGTCCTCACCTGGCTCTGCGGCGGCGCGCTCGCGCTGAACCTGCTCCTGATCACGGGCCTGCTGACCCTGCTCGTCGTGAACGGCGCGAGCTACTTCTGGCAGCGCGATCTGGTGCAGCTCCGTCTGGCGGACGGCACGACGCTCCTTGGGATCATCTTCGAGCAGGAGCGGATTCCGGACAGCGCGACCGCCACGCGCATCCGAGTCGGCGTCGGCAACCGCGATCTCGGCGGGCCGGACTTTCGCTGGATCGACGAGCGCGACATCCTCTCTCGTGACACTCCACCCGAGGCCGTCGCTCTCGAACGCCTCGAGTGGGGGAGCTTCTACGGCCGCATGGCCGAGCTGCGCCGCGGCGAGACCTTGCTGGCGCAGGGGCCCGTAGAAACCTGGAAGGCCTTCGGCCCGCTGCATGAACGCAAGACTCTCGAGCTCGCGGCCATCGAGGATCTCGAGCGCGGCGAGATCTCGCGCACGAGCGCGGAGCTCGAGCGCCTGCGCCTGGCACGGCGACGTCTCGCGCTCGAGGGCGCCGATTCGCAACGCGCAGGGCGCGAGGCCGAGCTCGCGGCCCGTGCGGTCAGCGCGGAGGCGGAGTACGAGAGCGCTGCCGTCCGTCTTGCAGCGCTGCGCGAGGCATTCCTGGCAGAGATCCTCGTGATGCAGGCGGCCGGCGGCGAGCGCAAGGAGATCCCCGTCGGTTCCGTGGTGCGTGCAGTCCAGCCGAACGCGCTCGACTTCAAGAGCCGCCTCGGTCTCACCCTCGACCGGCTCTGGGAGTTCGTCTCTGCCGCCCCGCGCGAGTCGAACACCGAAGGAGGCATCTTCCCCGCGATCTTCGGCACGGTTCTGATGGTCTTCCTGATGGCCGCCGTCGTGGCTCCCTTCGGCGTGCTGGCGGCCGTCTACCTGCGCGAGTACGCCAAGGAGGGCCTCCTCGTCCGAAGCGTTCGCATCGCAGTCAACAATCTGGCCGGCGTGCCCTCCATCGTCTTTGGCGTCTTCGGGCTCGGCTTCTTCGTCTACCTCGTCGGCGGGAGCATCGACCAGCTCGCCTTCCCCGAGTCTCTCCCGACTCCCACCTTCGGCACGGGCGGCATCCTGTGGGCGAGCCTCACGCTTGCGCTGCTCACGGTGCCCGTCGTGATCGTTGCTACCGAGGAGGGCCTTGCGGCGGTGCCGCGCAACGTGCGCGAGGGAAGCCTTGCCCTCGGCGCCACGAAGTTCGAGACGCTCGCCCGCGTCGTAGTGCCGGCGGCGGCGCCGGGCATCCTCACCGGCGTGATCCTCGCCATGGCGCGTGCGGCCGGTGAGGTGGCGCCGCTCATGATCGTCGGCATGGTGAAGCTCGCGCCCACGCTGCCGGTCGACGGCACGTTCCCCTTCCTCCACCTCGAGCGCAAGTTCATGCACCTCGGCTTCCACATCTACGACGTGGGCTTCCAGAGCCCGAACGTCGAGGCCGTGAAGCCGCTGGTCTTCGCCACCGCCCTGCTGCTGATTCTCGTCGTCGTCGCCACGAACCTCGTCGCCATCTTGCTTCGCAATCACTTGCGGGCGAGGCTGACGGCCAGCAGCATCTGATGCTGATGCCGCTCCCGATGCAGGCGCCCGCCACCCTCGAGAAGCCCTTGCTCGCGGTCGAGGAGCTTTCGCTCTGGTATGGCCGCTCGCGGGCCCTGGAGCAGGTCTCGATCGGCATCCCCGAGCACCGCATCACGGCCTTCATCGGACCCTCGGGCTGCGGAAAATCGACGCTGCTGCGCTGTTTGAACCGCCTGAACGATCTGGTGGATGGTGTCCGCATCGAGGGGCGGATTCTGTTTCGTGGGATTGACGTGCGAGGCCCGGAGGTGGACGTCAACCAGCTCCGCACGCGCATCGGCATGGTGTTCCAGAAGTCGAACCCGTTTCCGAAGTCGGTCTACGAGAACGTGGCGTACGGCCCGCGCATCCATGGAACGGGGCAGAAGGCAGCCCTCGATGAGATCGTCGAGCGCAGCCTGCGCGCAGCCGCGCTCTGGGAGGAGGTCAAGGACCGTCTCGACGCCAACGCACTCAGCCTTTCGGGCGGACAGCAGCAGCGCCTCTGTATCGCGCGCGCGATCGCGGTCGAGCCCGAGGTGATCCTGCTCGACGAGCCCTGCTCCGCCCTCGATCCGATCGCCACCGCGAAGATCGAGGAGCTGATGCAGGAGCTGAAGCAGCGCTACACGCTGGTCGTCGTCACCCACAACATGCAGCAGGCGGCGCGGGTGTCGGAGTACACGGCCTTCCTGTATCTGGGAAGGCTGATCGAGTTCGGCGAGACGTCGAAGCTCTTCGTGAAGCCGCGCGAGAAGCAGACCGAGGACTACATCACGGGGCGATTTGGCTGACGGGCTGAACTGGCTCAGCCGGCAGAGGCGATTGCGCCTTCGGCAGCGTGAAGCGGAAGGTCGTGCCACGCCCCAGCTCGCTCTGCACGAAGATCTCCCCGTCCATGGCCTGCACCAGGTGCTTCACGATCGAGAGGCCGAGGCCCGTACCTCCGAGGTCGCGCGAGCGAGCTTTTTCTACCCGATAGAAACGCTCGAAGATGCGCGGGAGATCCTGCTCCGGAATCCCGATCCCGTCGTCCCGGACCTCGACCGCGATGCGGTCGCCTGCCGCCGTCACCTGCACCTCGATGTGTCCCCCGGCGTTCGTGTACTTGGCCGCGTTGTCGAGCAGGTTGGTCAGCACCTGCTCTACGGCGCGACGATCGGCCCGCGCCTCGGCCGGCGGCTCGGCCTGCGGATCGGTCTGCTCCACGAGCTTCACGGAGAGAGCCTTCGAACGGAGCAGCGGCTCCATGCCCGTCATCACGCCCACTGCTACGCGACCCACGTCCACGCTCGTGAGCTGCAGTGGCTGCTTGCGGCTCTCGATGCGGGAGAGCTCGAGCAGGTCGTCGATCAAGCTGCCCAATCTCTCGGCGTGCTTCAGGATCACCCCGAGATACTTCTCGACGTCCTGCGGCGGAACGCTGCCCGAGAGCAGCGTCTCGGCGAAGCCGCGTACCGCCGTGAGCGGCGTCTTGAGCTCGTGGGAGACATTGGCGACGAAGTCGC
Source organism: uncultured Myxococcaceae bacterium (assembly GCA_964353695.1). Taxonomy (GTDB): domain Bacteria; phylum Myxococcota_A; class UBA9160; order UBA9160; family UBA9160; genus MYXO. The sequence goes on along the minus strand of CAYGXT010000157.1, from coordinate 3,318 downwards.
TGCGCAGGTTCTCGAGGCGCCGCAGCTCCGAGACGTCGTGGAAGACCGCGACCGTGCCCAGCCGCGGACCCGTGCTCGGGAAGGCCACGGCATTCACGAGGATGGTGCGTTCTTCGGTGCCGCTCACCTGGACCTCCACCGAGACCAGCTCCTGGGTCGCCGCCGCAGTGCGCAGCGCGTCGTCCACGCCGGCGTTGCGAATCACCTCGAGGGGCGTCCTGCCCTCGACCTCGTCCCAGGCTGAGAACATCTGACGCAGCCTCGGATTCGCGAGCACGATCTTGCCCGCAGCACCAACCACCAGCACACCCTCGACCATGCCGGCGAGCACAGCCAGCAGCTGCTCCTTCTCCGAGTTCGCCTCCGCGATGCGCGCGCTCACGGCCTCGGCCATGGCATCGAGGGCGTCGGCAAACTCGCGGCCGGGGCGCCGCCGCCAGCGCAGCCGGCGGCTCAGATCACCGGCGGCGAGAGCCTCCGCAAAGCGGCGGATCTCCTCCACGGGCGCTGCGACTAGCTGAGCGAGGGCGAGCGCCAGCGCGAACCCGGCGGCCAGACCCCAACCCGGGGAAGCCCGGGACACCCAGGCCGCCAGCCAAATGGCCACCGCCAGCGCCAGGAGGGCGGCGGTCAACAGGGTGCGGGAGGAGAGGCGCTGGATCACTCCGCGAATCGATAGCCCACTCCGCGCACGGTCTCGATCAGATCGCCCGCCGGGCCGATCTTCTCTCGCAGGCGCTTCAGGTGCGTGTCGATCGTACGGCTGGTGACCGTGATCTCCGAGCCCCAGACCTCGTCGAGCAGGCGCTCGCGCGTCATCACGCGCCCGGGCCGACTCATGAGCGTGGCGAGAAGGCGAAACTCCTTCGCCGTGAGCTCGATCTCCTGCTCCTGCACGAAGCAGCGATGGCGCTCCGGGTCTATGCGCAGCATGCCACGCTCGATGCTGCGTCCGAGTCCTGGGGCTGAGGCCCGGCGGCGCAGCACGGCCCGCACGCGCAGCGTCAGCTCGCGCGGGCTGAAGGGCTTCGCCACGTAGTCATCGGCGCCGAGCTCGAAGCCGACGACGCGATCCACCTCTTCCGACTTCGCCGTGAGCATCACGATCGGCAGCTCGGCCAAGGCCGGATCGCCGCGGATCTGGCGGCAGATGTCGTTGCCGGAGACGTCGGGAAGCATCAGGTCGAGGATGACCAGGTCGGGAGGAGAAGCCTCGAGCCGCTCCAGGGCCTCGCGGCCCGTCGCCGCCGTCTCCACCTCGAAGCCGGCCTGGGAGAGGTTGAAACGGACGAGCTCGAGCAGATCCGGCTCATCGTCCACCACGAGAATCCGGGGGCTCATCTTGAGCCGGAGTCTACTTTCGTTCGCCGCCCCGGCCGCCCCCAGCGTGCGACGTCCCCGGAACGCCCCCGCGGCTTCACGCTCCCGTCACAAAAAGCAAGGGAGCGGAGAGCGCCGAAGCCCTCTCCGCTCCCCCCCGTGTCTCACCCCCCAGAGAGACACAGATTGCGCGGGTGTGCGCTCGCGAAATTCAGCTACAGCCGCTCGAGCCGCCGCAGTTCGGGCACTTGTAGCAGGCGCCGTTGCGGATCATGATCGACCCGCAGTCACTGCACGACGGCGCGTCGGTCTGGTTGATGATGCCATACGACGAATCCTGTACGCGGATGCCCGACCCGCCCGCCACGGCCGCCCGCGGCGCAGACAGGCCCACCGCCTCGGCGTCCGTCTCCTGCTCGTCGGCCACCACGGCCTCACCGCGCAGGAAGCGGTTGCCGAGATAGCGGAAGACGTAGTCGGTGATCGACTTCGCGATCGGGATCACGCGGTTGTTGGTGAAGCCCGCCGGCTCGAAGCGCGTATGGCTGAACTTGTCCACCAGCGTCTTGAGCGGCACGCCGTATTGGAGCGCGATCGACGTCATGGTGGCGATGGTGTCCATCAGCCCCGAGACCGTGCTCCCCTCCTTGGCCATCTTGAGGAAGATCTCCCCCGGCGCGCCATCGTCGTAGGTTCCGACCGTGAGGTAGCCCTCGTGGCCCGCGATCGAGAACTTATGCGTGACGGCCTGGCGCTCGTCCGCCAGCTTGCGGCGCTGCGGCCGGATCTCGCTGACGCTCGCCTTCTTCTCCTCCTTGCCGGCGTTCAGCGGCTGCGTACGCTTGCTGCCGTCGCGGTAGACGGCGAGCGACTTCAGCCCGAGCTTCCAGCCCTCGACGTAGGCGAGCATGATGTCGTCCACGCTCGTGTCTTCGGGCAGGTTCACCGTCTTGCTGATGGCGCCCGAGAGGAAGGGCTGCACGGCCCCCATCATGCGCACGTGACCCATCCAGTGAATCGAGCGGGTGCCGCTCATCGCGCGGAAGGCACAGTCGAAGACCGGCAGGTGCTGCGGATCGAGACCCGGCGCGCCCTCGATCGTCTCCTGGGCATCGATGTGCGCAATGATGGCCGCGATGCGCGTGTCGTCGTAGCCGAGGTTGCGCAGCGCCATCGGCACCGTCTGGTTCACGATCTTCAGCTTGCCGCCGCCGACGAGCTTCTTGTACTTCACCAGCGCGATGTCGGGCTCTACGCCCGTCGTGTCGCAGTCCATCATGAAGGAGATCGTGCCGGTAGGCGCCAACACCGTCACCTGTGCGTTCTTGAAGCCGAAGCGCTCACCCGTCTGGCGCGCGCTCTTCCAGGCTTCCCGCGAGGCCGCGTGCAGCTCGGCCGGAACGCCCTGCAACGGCACCACTTCGGCCGCCGCGCGGTGCATGTCGATCACCTCGAGGAAGGCCTTGCGGTTCATGCGGTAGCGCGCGAAGGGCCCCATGGCGCCCGCGACCTCAGCAGAGGTCAGATACGCCTGGCCGCTCATGAGCGAGGTGATGGCGGCCGCCAGGTTCCGGCCAGAATCGCCGTCGTAGGGCAGGCCGAAGCTCATGAGCAGGGCGCCGAGGTTCGCGTAGCCGAGACCGAGCGGACGGTAGAGGTGACTGTTCCGCGCGATCTTCTGCGTGGGATAGTCGGCGTGGTCGACGACGATCTCCATGGCGAGAGTCGTCAGCGCCGTCGCCCGGCGGAAGGACGCCACGTCGAAGCCCGCGGCGCCGTCCAGGAACCGCATCAGATTGAGGCTGGCGAGGTTGCAGGCCGTATCGTCGAGAAACATGTACTCGGAGCAGGGATTGCTCGAATGGATGCGGCCCGAAGCCTTGCACGGGTTCCAGCGGTTGATGGTCGGGTCGTCCTGGATGCCCGGGTCGCCACATACGTGGGCAGCCTCGGCCATCTCCTTCATAACGTCCCGGGCCTTGTAGGTATCCATCCCCT
>CAYGXT010000156.1:0-7027 GCA_964353695.1 uncultured Myxococcaceae bacterium | reverse complement strand
GCCGCCATGGCGATCACGCCCGAGACGATCAGAACCCAGATCAGGGGGTTGTTGATCTGACGCCAGAGCAGGTCGATAACCGTGTCTCCGCTGGCGCGCGGCAGCACGTTGGCGCCCTTGCGCGCGAGCCGGGTCGCGGCCTCGGCCGCGCTCAGCCCGCCCGGCGAGGAATCCAGCGCGCGGAGCACAGTGTCTGCATCGAGGGCGAACCAGGGCTGCGCTGCAACGGGCCGGGCCATCCACTCTGTCACCGGGAAGCTCCTTCCTGTTCCTTTACTTCGATCACCGTCATCAGCTCGTCGCAGGCAGCGTCCGGCACGGCGATGATCACGTCGCAGATCGGATCTGTGCCGAAGAGACGATCGAGGGCCGAGAGGCGCAGCTCGAACGAGAGCTCCTGCCTGCTGCCGACGGCGCGTACGGCCTCGATGCGCCTGCCATAGACGCCGCGCAGCACGACGAACTCCTGCGGTCGCATCGGACAGAAGAGGTACGTGCGCCGCCCCTCGCGCGTCGTGGGGCCGTGGAATTGCCAGGCCTCGAGGCCGCGCTCGCTGCCGATCACGGCTCCGGCATGCCGCTCCATCCAGCCCGCGATGCCCTCGAGGCGTTCACGCTGCCAGTCGAGTATGCGGCCGTCGCCGTCGGGAGAGAGATTCAGCAGCAGGTTGCCGCCAGCGCCAGCAACGTCGGTCAGCAGCGTCAGCAGATAGCGCACGGATTTGTAGTCCTGGTCAGCCGCCACTGGACCCCAGCTCTCGTTCATCGTTATGCAGGTCTCCCAGCGGCCGGCGGGGGGATGGGCTGGGATATATTGCTCCGGCGAGTTGTAGTCGCCGGCGCCCGGCAGGCGGTCGTTGACCAGGATCCCGGGCTGGAGGCGACGGACGAGGGCGAGCAGCTCGTCCGAGCGCCACTCGCCGGCACGCCGCTCCCAGCCGCCGTCGAACCAGAGCAGGTCGATCTGGCCGTATGCGGTGAGCAAATGCTCGAGCTGGCCGCGAAGGTCGGCGAGGTAGCGCTCCCAACGCTCCGGCTCGGGCCGGGGGTAGGCGACCATCGGATAGGGCCGCCTGGCATCCGTCCACGCCGGATAGTCTGGGTGGTGCCAGTCGGAGAGCGAGAAGTAGAGGCCCACACGCAAGCCCTCGGCGCGGGTCGAGTCCACGAACTCGGCGACGAGGTCGCGACCCGGGGCCGACCCGGAGATGCCGAACGGCGCGTGGGCGCCGGGAAACAGGCAGAAGCCATCGTGGTGTTTCGTCGTCATCACCGCGTATTGCATGCCGCAGCGCTTCGCCTGCCGGAGCCACTCGCGTGGCGCATCTCGCGGCGGCGCCCAGGAGCCGAAGTCGCGGTAGTAGTCGGCGACGCAGAGATCCTGGCCGAAGGGGAAGGCCCTGCTGCCACCGACCAATGGCCACGAGGGCTCGAGGCCCCGCACGCTATACGCCCCCCAGTGTATGAAGAGCCCGAAGCGCGCCGCATCGAACCAGTGCCGCTTGTCCATCACGCCGGCGCGACCTCCTTCACGGCTCTCGGCGAGGCTGCCCCCGTGTTGCGTCAGTTCCCGAAGTCCCAGCTCTCTCCCGCGTGGTGTCGGCCGAGCACGTTCTTCGCGATCAAAATCTTGTGTACCTCGTCGGGGCCATCGGCGATGCGCAAGGTGCGTGCGCCCAGGTACATGGCGGCCAGGGGCAGATCGCTGGACACGCCCGCCGCCCCCCACACCTGGATCGCGCGGTCGACTACGCGGTGGTAGGCCTCAGGCACGAAGATCTTGATCGCAGAGATCTCCGTACGCGCGTCGAGCCCGCTATCCATGCGTTCGGCGCAGTGGATCGTCATGAGACGCGCGGCCTGGATGTCGATGTAGGAGTCTGCGATGAAGCCCTGCACGAATTGCTTGGTCTCGAGCTTGCCGCCATGCACCTCTCGCGCGGCCGCCCGCTGCACCATCAGATCGAAGGCCCGCCACATCTGCCCCACCGAGTTCATGCAATGGTACACGCGCCCCGCGCCGAGGCGATCCTGCGCCGCATGATGGCCGGAGCCGGTCTTGCCAAGCTGGTTCTCGAGTGGCACGCGCACGTTCTGGTACAGGACTTCGCAGTGGTCGCTGTCGTGTCCCCACACGTCGACGCCGCGCACGATGGTCAGGCCGGGCGTGTCCGTGGGGACGATGATCTGCGTCATCTTGGCGTTCCTCTCCGCCGGCCCCGTCGGATCGTCCGTCCTGCACATCACGATGAAGAAGTGCGCGCGCTTGCCGTTCGAGGTGAACCACTTATGGCCGTCGATCACCCACTCGTTGCCCTCCCGGCGCGCGGTCGTCCGGATGGAGCGAGGATCCGATCCTGCGGAGTCGGGCTCGGTCATGGAGAAGCCCGACTCGAGCTTGCCCTCGGTGAGCGGGATCAGCCACTTCCGGATCTGATCCGGCGTGCCGTATTTCGCGAGGATCTTCTGGTTCCCTGAGTTGGGCGCTACGACGCCAAAGAGCGAGGCAGCGCCCAGCGTGTAGGCGAGCACCTCGTTCATATACGCGTGCTCGAGGAAGCTGAGACCGCAGCCCCCGTACTCTTCGGGAAGATGAGGGGCCCACAGACCCGCCTGCTTCACCTTGGCCTTGATGCCGTCTCGCAGCAGCTTCGCACGCTGCCTCGTCGCCTCGGGTGCGCCGGTGCGCCGGCCCGCCCACAGCTCGTTCTCGTGGGGCAGGATCTCCTTGTTCACGATCTCGGCCGTGAGCAGGCGGATCTGGTTGATGCGATCCGTGACGCCGGCGATCAGCTGGACGTTCATGGGCATGTGAAATTCCTCTTCGGTGATCGGGGGATGCTACCGCGTTGGCGGCGCCGTTCGCTCTACGGGACGATCGGGAAGCTCTTCCGCTCGACCACGTCGTCGTCGAGCAGCACCTCGACGCTCCAGCTCCCAGGCTGCACGTCTCGCGCCTCGCGGATCGGGAGCTCCGAGACGAGCAGGGGCGCGGAGAGATCCTTACCGTCCTGCTCCCGCCGCACGTCGCCGCTCGGATCCTTCCAGCGGACGCGGATCTTCTTGAGCTCGTCGGAGTAGTGGGCATTGAGTCGCCCCCACCACACGGCCTTCTCATCTCCCGTGGTGAACTTCTCGCGTGAGTAGCCGGCGATGGTGTCGGCGCCGCGGTCCTCGGAGCCGTCCGCGAGGCCCGACTGCTCGAAGGGCTTGAAGGTGAGCTTGAAGGCCTCCCAGCGCGCGTCCTTTTGCAGCTCGCTCTTCTCGCCGAAGCGGCGCGCTGCCTGCTCGAGATAGAAGACGGCATTGCGCCGGTCGCCGGCGGCCTTGCAGGCCAGGCCGAGCCGGTACAGGACCATCGCCTGCTGCGGGTCGAGGTCGAGGGCGCGCCGCCAGGCGACAATGGCCTCGCCGCGGCGCCCGGCCTGCTCGAGCAGCTCCGCTCGCCGGTAGGAAAGTCGCGGATCGGCCGGCGCCCGGTCCTCGCCCTGCGCCAACGTGCCGAGCGCGGCCTCGATCTGGCCGGCGGCGGCCAGTCGCTCGGCCTCGGTCAGCGCAGCCTCGCTCGACGGCGGTCTCGGCGGGGCCGGTGGTCGCATCGAGCGGCGCCCGGCGTCCGCGAGGATCGCGAGCCTTGCCTGCACCTCGCGCAGGCGAAACTCGAAGCCCGGATCCGGCGTTCCCTGCGGGCGTATCCGCGGCGCCATCGTTTCGACGGTGATGATGCGCTCCTTCACGTTGGGATGGCTGTAGAGATAGGGCGGGATCGCGAGCCCGGCCCGCGTCTCCTTCTTCTCGAGCTCTACGAGGCGCTCGAAGAAGCGCCCCATGCCGCCCGGCTCCCAGCCCGCGCGCGCCATGTAGTCCATGCCGAGCTGGTCGGCTTCGTTCTCGAACTCACGGCTGAACTTGAGCTCGAGAGCCTGGTTCACGCCCTGCGCCGCCACGGCGATGCCGGCCTGACCCGTCGCCGCTGCGGCACCGAGGCCGGCGAGCATGGTCAGCAGCTCCGGGATCGCGGCCTTCTCGCGCATGCGCGCGTAATGATGGCCCTTCACGTGCCCGATCTCGTGGCTCATCACGCCGGCGAGCTCGTCCACGCTGGCGGCAGCGAGGATCGTGCCGCTGTGGAGATAGACGTAGCCCCCCGGGACGGCGAACGCGTTCAGCGACGGATCCTGCACCACGCGAAATCGGTAGAAGAAGGACTGCTGCGGGATCTTCTTCAGGATCTCATTGCCCACGTCGTTCACGAAGGAGAGCACTACCGGGTCGTCGACCATCGTGAGATGCTTCGACACCTCGGCGTCGAACTGCATGCCGAGATCGCGCTCCTGATCCTCGCTGACCTCGGTGAAATCCCGGATCGGGCTCCAGCCCGGGCCGCTTCCCTGTTTGCCGGAGGCGCAGGCCGCGACGGCGACAAGCAGCGCGACCGCGACGGCTAGCGTTCGGGGTCGGGCTGCCATCTCAGTACGGGATGCCGTGCGGCCCGCGTCTCGTCGAGACGCGACACGCGCGTGTGATGGGGTGCCCCGCGTACGAGCTCGGGCTGCTCGCGAGCCTCGCGTGCGATCTCGAGCAGCGCCTCGACGAAGCGGTCGAGGCCTTCAAGACTCTCGCTCTCCGTGGGCTCGATCATGAGCGCGCCCTGAACGATCAGCGGAAAGTAGATCGTCGGGGGATGGTAGCCGTGGTCGATGAGGCGCTTCGCGACGTCCATGGTCGTGATGCCGGTGCCCTCGAAGAGCCGGTCGGTGAGAACGCACTCGTGCATCACGTGGCCCTGCGTCGCTGGGGAATACGTGTCCTTCAGCCGTGCCAGCAAATAGTTGGCGTTCAGCACCGCCATCTCGGCGCAGCGCCGCAGGCCGTCCGGGCCGAGGCTGCGGATGTAGGCGAAGGCGCGCACCAGCATGCCAACGTTGCCAAGATTTCCGTGCAGCCTTCCGATGGAGCGCGGAAACTCGTAGTCGAGCACGAAGCCCTCGCCCTCGCTGCCGGCGAGCCTGCGGATCATCGGGACGGGCAGGAAGGGCGCCAGCAGATTCTTGACGCCCACCGGGCCTGCGCCAGGGCCGCCGCCGCCGTGGGGCGTCGAGAACGTCTTATGCAGGTTGAAATGCATGACGTCGATGCCGAGATCGCCCGGTCGCGCGATGCCCAGCAGGGCATTCAGGTTGGCGCCGTCGCCGTAGACGAGCCCGCCCTTCGCGTGCACGATCTCGCAGATCTCGAGAACGTGCTCTTCGAAAAGCCCGAGGGTGTTGGGATTGGTGAGCATCAGCGCGGCCACGTCTTCGCTCATGGCCTGCGCCACCTGCTCGGGGTGCAGCAGGCCGTCGGGCCCCGACGGTACCGAGACGCACTCGTAGCCGTTCAGGGCCGCGCTCGCTGGGTTCGTGCCGTGCGCGCTGTCGGGGATCAGCACCTTCGAGCGCCGGTCGCCCCGGCTCTCGTGGTAGGCACGGACCATCATGATGCCCGCCAGCTCTCCCTGCGCGCCCGCGGCGGGCTGGAGCGAGACGCGGTCCATCCCGCTCACCTCGGCGAGATGCTTCTCGAGCGCGTGGAGCAGGCCGAGCATGCCCTGCGAGAGGGAGGAGGGCTGCAGCGGATGCCCGTGGGCAAAGCCCGAGAGCGCCGAGATGACCTCGTTCACCTTGGGGTTGTATTTCATGGTGCAGGAGCCGAGAGGGTAGAGGCCGAGATCGACGGCGTAGTTCCAGGTCGAGATCCGCGTGAAGTGGCGGACCACCTCGACCTCGGAGAGCTCGGGAAGCCCCTGAAGATCGTCGCGCAGCGCATCGGCTCCGAGCCGATCGGCAGCCGCTACCGCTGGCACGTCGAGGGCCGCGAGCTGGAAGCCGATCCGGCCCGGTCGGCTGCGCTCGAAGAGCAGCGGCTCCTGGTAGGCGATGCCGCGAGCGCCGTTGCCGACGCGGGTAACGCTCTCAAGGGAGTCGGCCGCAGCCGTCTTCGGCGAAGCGGGCTCGCTGCTCATCGGGCAGCTCCCGCCAGCGCCGAAATCAGCCGATCGATGTCCGTGCGCGACACCAGCTCGGTGGTGCAGACCAGCACGGCCGGGCCGAGCTCGTCGGCGTACGGCGCGAGATCCAGGCCGCCCACCAGGCCCGCGTCGAGAGCACGGGCCAGCGCGGCGGCGCCCGAATCCGGAACGCCGACCACGAACTCATTGAAAGTGGGAGCCGAGAGCGGAAGGCGAAGGCCCGGCGTGCGGACCACCTGCGACTTCGCGTACTCGGCCTTCGCCAGGTTCTGCTCCGCCAGCCGGCGCAGGCCGTGGCGCCCCAGCAGCGCCAGGTAGATGGTGGCGCGCAGCAGCATGAGCCCTTGGTTGGTACAAATATTCGACGTCGCACGCTCGCGGCGGATGTGCTGCTCACGGGTCGAGAGCGTGAGCACGAAGCCGCGGCGACCCTCGGTGTCGAGCGTCTGGCCGACGAGGCGGCCCGGCATCTGCCGCACGTGGGCGGCGCGTGCAGCCAGGAAGCCGAGATGCGGACCGCCAAAGCCCATCGGCACACCGAAGCTCTGGGCCTCGCCGCAGACCACATCTGCGCCGAGATCGCCCGGAGCACGCAGCAGCGCCAGCGAGAGCGCCTCGGTGACCGTCACCACCAGCAACGCGCCGCGCGCGCGGACGGCCGCGGCCGCTGCGCGCAGATCTTCCAGCACGCCGAGGAAGGCCGGCTGCTGCACGATCACGCAGGCCGTCTCGTCGTCCACGAGGCCGGCGAGGCCGGCGCTTCGCCCGTCGCTCCCGCGTGCGGCGACTACGACCTTGCCACCCGGGCCGCCGACGTAGGTCTCGAGCACGTCGCGGTAGTGCGGATGCAGCCCGGCCGAGATCACGATCTTCGGCCGCTTCGTGAGCCGCATGGCCATCAGCGCCGCCTCGGCCGTGGCCGATGCGCCGTCGTACATCGAGGCGTTGGCGACCTCGAGGCCCGATCTCCATGGCGCGACCACCGAGCACATAGGAGGGACGCACCAGCACCGGGTA